>DATKWP010000158.1:0-4762 GCA_035529535.1 Anaerolineae bacterium
GGCGGCCAGGATGAGGAAGGTGGCCAACAGGCCGGCCAGAGCCAGGCGACGGCGCTGCAAAGCCAGGGCCATCATCCACGCTGCCTCCTGAAACCCACCACCGCGCTCAGCACGACCAGGCAAGCCAACCCTCGCGCGACCCACACTGCCGCAGGTGCGCGTGGCTCCCGTTCCACATTCACTGTGGCCAACAGAGCCCGATCGTCGGGCAAAGCAGTCCCTTCCTGGTTGCGGACCGGCAGGCGCGTCAGGTCCGGCCAGCGGTAGAGCCCGACCATCAGTGTATACGCGGATGAGTACATCCGACCCGGCACCGCATCGTCTGGAATGGACAGGTCATAAGGGTCTACGATGACTGCGCCAGGCTCCCACGTTGAGGTCGGCCGCGTCCCCCGCACGGGCGGGTTGTCCTGCTGCGCCACGAGTTGGCCGGCCCCGTCGAGCAGGTGTACGAAGACGGTATAGTCCTCCGCCGGCCGCTGCTGCGCCAGCCAGTATACTTGCAGCCGCAAGGTCTGCCCTGGGTGATAAGGCGGGGGTGCGACGTCGTACCCCACCAACTGGATCCCATGCTCGAAGGTGAAGGCAACCGGATGGTCGGGACCTGTGGCGGCGCGGTATATCCACACGTACGGAATCCCGTCGAAGGCCACGCTGTCCCAGGCTTGCCGGCGGCGATAAAAATCTACCGCCTGCTCTTCCCCCTCCTCTCCCCCCTTCAATACGTTGTGGATCCCGAGCACGTACCAGTCGGCAGGCACCTGCACGTCTACCGCCTGCCCCACAAAGTATTGGTGGAACAGGGCTGCCCTGTGGCTGCCCACGGTCTGCTGCCCTGCCTCCGGCAACGCGTTGAGCCGGCGGGCCGCCAGGTCCAGCCCTTCCCCCTGCCACTGCGTAGAAAGCGCGGCGATCCCAGCCCGCGCCCCTCCCGCCAGTTCGCTGAAATAGGTGTCGTAATAAGGATGGCGTGGCAACACCAACAGTGCCTGGATGAGCAACCCTGCGGCGATCAGGGTTCGGGAGAATGAAGAATGGAGGTTTGCCGATTTGCGGTTTGTGATTTGCGATAGGCGATACGCGATGCACTCCGCCCACCATACCAGTCCCACACCCGCCAGGACGTCCACCATGGGAAAGGCAGGCAACAAATAACGGGGCATCTTTTTCGCCCCCAGCATCATCTGGATGGTGAAAAAGAAGGCGAACGCCAGGATCAGCCCCACCATCATCCGCTTGTGACGGGGGATGCCCTTTCCAAACGCCGCAACCAGGAGCGCCACGAGCGCGAACACCGCCACCACAGACGTGACCTTGTACCCCCACGTATAGAGATAGTACGTGGGACCAGGATCGCCGATGAACGCACGGCCCAGGAAGTAGATGGGATTGGGATGGGCCCAACCGACGCGCAGCAATGCCCGTGCATAGACGCTCTTGAGCGTTTCCACCGGGTGCACCCACATGGCCGGGAAGAGGGTCCAATAGACCAGGACCAGGGACCCCAGCCAGGCCAGCCCGGCCAGCACATTGCGCCGCGCCAAACGCCACAAGCCCCCCACATGGAATGCGGAATGCGGAATGCGGAATGCGGAGTGGGGAGTGGGGAGTGCGGAATGCGGAATGCGGAATGCGGATTGGGGAGTGCGGAGTGCGGATTGGGGATTGCGGAGGTGTTCTGCCCACGCCACCAGTGTGCTGACCCCGAGGCAGAGCGCCGTAAACGGCCACAGGAACAGGGCCGGGCTTTTCGTGAGCAATGCCAGCCCCGCCAACACCCCCGCCAGGACCACCCAGCGCCACCGCCTCTCGCTCACGAACAGCAGCAAAGCCAACGCCGAAGAGCACATAAACGCCGCCAGCAGCCCATCCACGTGCATCACCTTCGAGTTGGCCAGGAAAAACGGGTCCAGGGCCACGAGCAACGCCGCGCTGAACGCCACGGTGCGGTTGAACAGCCGCACGAGCAGGAGGTAGGCCAGTTCGATCAGCGCCGCGCTCACCAACGCCAGCGGCAACACGCCGATAGCCGATTCCCGCGCCGTGAGCGAGTCGGGATCCACGTACAGGCCCTCCGGCCGCTGCTCCGGGGCCACACCCGCCAGCCGCAGGGCGACGCCCGAAAGCCACATCGTCGTCACCCCCGGGTGCTCCGAATAGGCCGTCTCTCCCCAGTCTCCGTCCAGCACGCTCTGGATGAACATCACCGAGCGGGTGTACCACTGAGTAGGGCGAGAGATCGGATAGATCGCGCGCGGGAGAAACGCGATCAGGAATACGACGAGTATTTCAACACATCTCTGCCAACGACACCGGGTCATCGGAAACTCCAGGTTGTGCGACCCAATCAATAGCCCTGTTCCACCGGGCAGGCCGGCTGCACCTTCAACGTGGCCACTACAGCGGGCTGACCAACTTGCTCGCCTGTCCACAGGTCCACTGCGCTCACCTGCACATTGTACTCCCCGGGCGGGAGGTGCGCATCTACTTGCACACGATAACGGCCAACCACGATGGTGTTGGGTAGCCATTGGGCACTCCGCCAGTCCGGGTAAAGCACCTTCTGTTCGACCTGGGCGACGGCCCCCCCATGATCTATGAATTCAACCCGCACCGCCAGGTCGCGTCCAGGTGGCTCCGCGGCTCCCCAGTATATGTCAGAGACGACAAACGCTCCCTGACATACCTCGTCTGCCGGACTCACACGCACTCGCACTAACCCCAAAGTGGGCGTGAGTGTGTATGCGAACGCATAATCGCGCCCCATCTTCAAATCGGTGTGATAAGCAACGAGATAGTCGTCCTCATACGCTGGAAGTAATGAGAGGAATTCCTTCCACTGGTCAATCAGGTCGGGCGATACCTGTTCCTTGTGTAGCACCAGGTAGCGGATACCTGCCTCCGATAGACCGGCAAACTGGCGGGAGATATCTGTGATCTCTGGACTGACAGGCTCCACCTGGCGGAGCAGCCGGAGCAGCGGGTGCTCTTTGACAAACTGGAGTGCGTCGTGCGGCGTGCGCGAGACGTGCCCACCTATGATCTTTTTCCCATGGATAGTCTGGTAATACATGTAATACTTGGCCGTCTGTCGCCCCGTCGGGAGTGGTGCAATGGCAAAATCGCCTGGCTCCAGCGCCAGTTGCTCATAGAACGGGGAGACTACAGGCACGGTGGTTGGAAACGGCCAATGGCTGTAGTCCAGGACGAGCAAGGCCAGCATCCCTATGGAGCATACCAATGCCCACGGCCTGAACCGCACCAGCCAGTTCTGCACGACCCTCCAGCCATATCCCGCTGCGCCTGCCAGGCCGAACATGACCAGCAACTGGAAACGTAGCGGATAGCGCAGGAGGGGGACGAACACCGACGACCAGGGCAGAGTGATCGTTTCGATTGTCTTCCCGTGAATGCTGGGGTGTGGGCCAATGGCGACCAGGAGAAAGAGCACAGCGCTCCCCAACCACAGCCGGGCCTGCTTCCCCCCCTTCCATGCGCCGATTCCGGCCAACAGCACTGCTACTGCACCCAGATAGCCATCCGCCCACCCGATCGGCTCGATCCAGGGCGGCAGTACCAGGTTTCTCAGGTCCATGGGGACTCCCTTGTCGGCGGGCACGGCCATGTACGGCTGCGATGCTGTCAGTTGTTCGCGGAGCAATGGCCACATGCAAGGCAACACCAACAACCCGGCCAGCAGAGCAAACGCCGCCAATCCACCCACCCGCCGCCAGAACGGTGGATGGCGCTCAAGAGCCAGATAGCATATTGACAGCACCGCCAGCCACAAGGAGAAGAAGATCATCAAGTGCCAACTGGTCATGGCGTTCAGGAAGAAAAACAGGGCGGCTACTATGACGTGCCAACGTTTGCGCCCACGCAGCCAGCGGATGAGAAAGAGCACTGACAAAGGCATCCATTGGGTGGAGCCCAGCACGGGGTGAGCACTTTCATATATGTGGTATGGGTTGAAGGCAAACACGGTGCCCGCTACAATACCAGCCATCGTCGAGGCGGTCAGATATTCCACGAGCAAGTACATACCAAAGGCCGAAAGCAGGTAGGCCAGCAGGATGGTCACGTTGTAGGCCGCGGGCTGGCCCATCCAGGGCTGCAAGGCCAGAGAAATCGCCGTGTTGACGTGGCTAAACGAGTGGAAGACGAGGCTGACGCCATTGGGATAGAACAGGTAATCGGTGTAGTATAGTGACTCACCCGGGGTGGTGAGCACGTGACGAGTCCACCAGTCTACCCAGGGATTGAGGTAAGCGTCAATATCTCCCCCAGCCAGAGCCTGGTTCATCTGCAATGACAACGGATAGGTGATCAGCAGGGTCAGACATATAAACAGCACCAAGACAGCTCCATACTTGCCCCACCCCTCCCAGGGTTTGCAGACCTCCTTCTCGTTCCGCACTTTGCGTCTCAATCTATCGCCTTCTATCACGGTGCAATCCTCACACTCCCCAGTTCCACTGTATTTGCCTCAGCGCCTGGCACGCCAGCCAGCACCGGTAGCCGCTCCAGGCTGGGCCAGAGATAGACGCCGACGAGGAGGGGATAATCGCCAGCCGGTAGCCCATCGGGGACCTCGATCGCTACAGGATAGCTGAAGACAGTCCCCGGTGGCCAGGCAGAGGCTGGCAGCAACCGTCCCACGGGCGGCGCATCGTGCTGCGCCACCAGTGTCCCATCTGGGGACAACATGTGCACGAAGACGACGTGCTGGTCACTCAGCGCGACTGTCGCCTCCCAGGCCAAC
>DATKWP010000159.1:0-7003 GCA_035529535.1 Anaerolineae bacterium
GACAGGCCAGATACCTCTGGTTGGCGAGCGGTCGGTGTGATACGATCTTCCAAGACATCCGGCAGACATTGGAACGCCGGTCGTGCCTGGTTAGAGGAAGTACGTGACGATAGCTACCTCTCGACGGGAACCCTATTCGGAAAGATGAGAAGAGATGATGAGATTTGGGCCTTCCACCGCTACGGAGATGCCATGAAGAAGGAAACGGCACACACAAGAACCATCACACTCGTGGGTAGAGGTGTGCGTCACCGCTGACGTGCGGTAGCAGCGTGTCGTGGCCATCGCGTGAGGTTCGAAGGAGGAACGATGGACGAAATCACGCCCGACCAGGAGATCGACCTGCGGGGCGAGGTGTGCCCCTACACCTTCGTCAAGACGAAGCTCGCCCTGGAGATGATACATCCCGGCGAGGTGTTGAAGGTTACCGTGGATCACCTGCCTGCCGTGGAGAACGTGCCCCGCAGCGTAGCCAGCGGAGGACACCAAGTCCTGCAAGTGTGCCAGATCAACACCACCGACTGGATCATCGTCGTCCAGAAGGAGGCTAGGTGACCGGTTCGCCGCCAGAACGGCTGATCCTGACGCGGGAGCAAGCGGCACAGATCGAGGCCCACGCCCGATCCGAGTATCCCCACGAGGCCTGCGGGCTTTTGGGCGGACGGAACGGGAAGGTGGAGAGCGTCTACCCTCTCCCCAATGCCGAACGCAGCTCGACCCGCTACCTCGCCGATCCGGAGGCTCAGTTGCAGGCTATGTTAGAGATCGAGGACCGCGGATGGGACGTCGTGGCCATCTACCATTCGCATCCCTCTTCACCGCCCTATCCATCAGACACCGACAGGAAGATGGCCTCCTATCCCGAGGCTCTGTATCTGATTGTCTCCCTCGTCGAGCAGCGACGCCCGGTGCTGCGGGCCTTTCACATCCAGGGGAGAGAAAGCCGGGAAGTAGAGGTGAGCGTGAGCGATTGAGTTCGAGGAGATCCGGGACCGGCTTCAGTCTTGAAGCCAGCCTCCGGCCCTCACACGCGCCACCGAGAGGTAAAACATGATGGGCAGGACACTACGGATCGGACGTATCTTTGGCATCGAGATCAGGCTGGACTACTCGTGGTTCATCGCCTTCGCCCTAGTCGCCTGGTCCCTAGTCAACCACTACTTCCCCTCAACCCACCCCGGCTGGTCAAGGGGCGTCTATTGGGTAATGGGGGCAATCACCGCGCTGCTGTTCTTCGGCTCGGTTCTGGCACACGAGTTGGCTCACAGCCTGGTTTCCCAGGCCCACGGCGTAGCCGTGCGCGACATCACCCTCTTTATCTTTGGCGGCGCTGCGCAGATCAGCGAGGAACCAAAGCGCGCGCGCGGCGAGTTCTTGACGTCTAGGAAGTTATACGCGGGATGATACTCGCAGGATATCACTTCCACCGCCGCGGCAATTTCGTGAAGTGGGTCCCTTCAGCGCTACGCCAAAGGGCTTTGGCACGAATCACACGGTCTCGGAACGGGCGAAAATCGGGCAGCCAGGATGGGACAACGCCTCGCGCCAGGTGCCCAAGAAGGTCGGCGGTGAAAAGCAGCTCGCCCCCACCGCCGAAGCGCGGGCGCGGATATTCACGCTGGCGCTGGATGCCGACGAGGAATACCGAGGCAAGCTCGCCCGCCGCGATGAGATCCAGGCAAAGCTCGAACAGGCCAAGGTGGAAGCGGGATACCTGCGGGACAGGCTGAACATCTTACTGGCCGCGATGAGATCGCACGAGACGGAAGACGGATAGTCTCCCTGTTGCGTGTTGGCAAGCGCAACGAGGCGATGATTTGAACCGCCAAGACGCCAAGGCGGGCCGCAGGCCCGGCGTAAAGGAGAAGAAAAATTCAAGGAAAACTTGGCGTCCTTTGCGCCTTTGCGGTGAGATTTTGCCATCAATACGCAAGCGGGAGACTATCGGAAAACGATGCTTAATTGAAAGGACCAAACATGCAAACCAAAAACTGGTTCCCCACCCTATTTGCCGCCGCCCTGCTGGCGCTGAGCCTGCTGGCCTGCGGCCTGCCCACCCCCACCCCGCCGGGGCCGCCGGTCACCATCACGCCCTTCTCCCCGGCGACCGCCGTTTCCCCCACCAGGGCCGTGGAACCCACCGTCGGGGCGCCAACGGCGGTGCCAACAGCAGTGCCGACGGAAGCACCTCTGGCCAGCTGGCTCCCCGAGAACACCTTCGCCCTCTACACCTCCGGCTCGTGGGAGAGCCGCCGGCTCTACGCCCTGAGCCCCGGCCCGACCTCCACCGACCTGGGCCAGCCCATCTCCTACCAGGCGGCGGTCTCGCGCCGCGGGCGGTGGATCGCCACTACCGAGGGCGCATCCCCCGCGCGCACCATCGCCATCACCAGCCTGGAAAACGGCACCCGCTACACCTACGCCCTTCCCCCCGATTTCGAGTCGTACGGCATGGCCTTCGACCACGCCGAGACGCGCCTGGCCTTGATGGAGCTGGGGCCGTTCGGCCCTGACGGCGTCGCCTGGGCCATCGTCGTCGTCAACCTGGCCGATGGCTCGACCACGCGCTTCGCCACGGTCATGGGGCCGGAGCGCGACTTCCTGCCCGGCCGGCCCATCGGCTGGTCGGCCCCCGGCAACGAGCTGCTGCTGAACACCTTCATGCCCGCCACCGAGGGCAACTGGGCCGGCGTGTGGGCCGTGACGCTCCCGCCCGGCGCTCCTCCCGCTCCCCTCGACACCCTAGCCCGCCGCGAGCTGATCCCCATGGGCAGCTACTACGACGACCCCCGCCTCTCGCCCGATGCCACGCACCTGCTCTACCTGAACCGCGACTTCGCCTACACCCCGGCCGGCTACGAGCCGATGGCGTACGACCTGGCGGTCAACGAGCTGTGGTCGGTCGACATCGCCAGCGGCGCGCGCACCATCCTGGTAAACGTGACCGACGGCGGTGCGCTGGCCCGCGCCGTTTCCTGGTCGCCCGAAAACCCGCAGGCCCTCTTCGTCCGCGTCAGTTACGCCGGCGAGACGTTCACCTCGCTGGCGCTGAAGCGGCGGGACGAGGCCGGCACGGTACATGACGCAGGCTCCCTTTCGCTGCCTGCCGGCGGCGGGCTGCAAACCATCGACTGGTGCCTGCCCGATTTCGCCCTGGTCACAATCACCGACGCGTCCTACAACCACCAGCTCCAGGTCGCAGAATTCGGCGGCGGCTCGACCCTGATCACTTCCGCCGAGTACATCTCCGTGCTGGGCTGTATCCCTTGACGGTCTATTTACATCTGAACGCAGATGACGCAGCTGGAACACAGATTCGCGCAGATTATTTCGGCTTTATGACCATATCAGTGGAAATCTGCGCGTCATCAGCGTTAATCAGCGTTCGAAGAAGATTCGTCAGCCGACCAGGAAGGTCAACACATTCACCCAATTAAGGAGGCTCGATGGCGCTGGCCGGGCCGTTTGCCAGCCTGATCATCGCCGGCCTGTTCGGCCTGCTGTGGCTGGTGATCCTCCCGGTGAGCCCTCAGCTCCACGCCCTGGCCGGGTGGCTGGCGTGGATCAACGTGGGGGTGGCTCTGTTCAACCTCATTCCCGGCTTCCCGCTGGACGGAGGTAGGGTTCTCCGGGCCACCGTCTGGGGCATCACGGGCGACCTGCGCCGGGCCACGCAGATCGCCGCCAGGCTGGGCCAGGTGGTAGCCACCGGCCTCATCCTCTGGGGCATCTGGCAGATCTTTCGCGGCAACTGGGCCAACGGGGTGTGGATCGCCTTCATCGGCTGGTTCCTGGACGATGCCGCCACGGCGAGCCAGCGGCAGGTGACCCTGCAAGATATGCTGGCCGGCCACGCGGCCCGCGAGGTGATGATGACCGACTGCCCGCGCATCGCCCGCGACCTGCCCCTGGACGTCGTGGTAGAGCGGGTAGTGCTGCCCAGCGACGGCGCTGCTTTCCGGTGATGGAGGATGATCGCGTCCTGGGATTGCTCACCCTGCACAATATCAAGAAAGTGGATCGCGAGCGGTGGACAACCACCCGCGTGGAAGAAGTGATGATCTCTCGGCATGAACTCAAGACAGTGGAGCCCGGCGACGATCTGGCCCTCGTCTTCGAGCGGATGGCGGTCGAGGACATCAACCAGTTCCCGGTGATGGAGGATGGAAACCTCCTGGGTATGGTCGCCCGGAACAACGTGCTGGCATTCCTGCGCACGCGGGCCGAATTGGGCCTGTGAAGCTGCGTCTGATGGCACGCTGCATCCGGCTACCGGCCTCGCCATCCTCGGACAAGTGCTGTAAGAAATGTCAGTGTTGAGCAAAGTTGAGGAGGACTATAAGGTGGTCGCCTATATGGTCGGCTACGACCCCGGCTACGAGGGCGGCCCGTGGGAGCTCGTGGCCGGTCACCCCCTGTGGAATCAGGAACTCTTTGTAAGCGTCGAACGTCTTAAGGCAACAGATGTTCTTGTAGATGGGTAACCGACAAACGATTGAGGAGGTAGTCGTAGAATGGATGATATGAACCGACGGACTGTAAGATCACTACACACGCAGTGTGCCTTGCGCAGACATTTCATGGTTCTTGTGTTTGCCTGGCTCATCTTGCCTTTCCTCGCCGCCTGCAGCACTTGGGAGGTGAGCATCGAGCGTACCGCCACACCCGACCAGGTCATTGCAGTCGCGCCGACCAACACACCAAAACTAAGTCAAACGACCATAGCCCCATCGCCCGTTGTCCCCACACCTTCCCCCCATGCCGCATCCCCCACCCACACACCGCTCCCTGATCCCTTGAGCTATCCGGGGGGTGAGTATCGGGGGGGTGTTCGGGGGAACGCGTGGAGCTTGGCAGATGTGCGCTACGGTCTGCACCCAGATCGCGTGCAGATTGTGTGGGAGATGGTTGAACCTGGTGATCACGTTCCCGAGTTCCAGGTGGTCGAGGTGGATAACGTCGCCTCTCCTTTCCCCACAGGCCACGATCCTTCGTGGGGGGCAGCACGTATTGACTTGGTGGTGACCGATCTCTATGCTTACGACTCCCCGGCCATTCAACAATTGCCCTTCATATTGCCGGATAACCCACTGGTGACCCGCATTGGTGTCTACCCGACCTTTTCCGATTCCCATCTAGGCTTCTCCATCGGCCTCAGGGAACCGGCGGCGTACGAGGTGTACGAGTTGGCGGACCCCACGCGCATCGTGATCGCGGTGCTGTATTCCGACGAACCCGTGGCTACACCAGTACCCACACCAACGCCGTATATGGATGTCTGGACCACCTACTCAAATCCCACTTTTGCCATTTCCCTGCAATATCCCGCCGACTGGCAACCCGTACCCGGATATGGCGAGCCCGAGACTGGTGAAATCAGGTTTGGCGCAGAAAACGGCTTCTTCCACGTCAATGCGATGGACGCGGCCACCATAGACGATGCGGCTGCAAGCGAAGCCGGGCATAAACTGCAACCCTACGGTTCCCAGCCGACCATCGAGAACCTGCAAATTCAAGGCCAGGAAGCGCGCCTGATCCTGCCCTCGGCAGACCAGCCTGCGGGTATGGGCCATCAAGCAGCGCTGATCGTCCGCTATCCTCAGCCCGTGTACATCACCGGGCACACGTACCCATACTTTGTCCTCTGGGCCGATCAGGGCCACATCCGAGTTATTGCGCAAACCCTCCAGTTCAGCGTCGACTCGAGATCGGAGTCCCGGCGGGCAACAGTAGCAAGTACCAAGTGTAACTCAAGGGAGGATTTGTTATGCAGAGAAAAAGCGACGTTGTGACACTTTGGTTGAGAAGACTGTTCGCTTTGCTTGCAGTAATTGTAGCCTTCAGCGGTTGCGCGCCTTCGTCCACGCCGCCCGGTCCAGATGTGGCCGGTGGCAAGGTCGAGCAAGGCGGCTTCACGTTTATGCGTTGGAAAGAGGGCCTGGCGATCATGATCTGGCACAATCTTGAATCTTCCACACACCACGGCTCTGGTTCCACTACTGACCCGGTTTATCGGCTTCAGGGTGATGCGGAGTCTCAAGACGGCCGTCACGTCGACTGGAGGCTGGAAACCACTGACGGAAAGACGGCCCAGTTTTGGATCGACAACACACCCTACGATCTCTCTAGCGGCACGTTATTCATCATCACGACGAAAAACGAAAGGACTGAGGTCAGGCAGTTGCAGCGTGATCTATCGGGCGTTCAAACGAACTATGAGAGTTGCATCGCTTTTGCCAGGAGTGATCCAGATTTAGCCAGTTTCATCAGCGACCCGGCAGGCGCAGAGCCAACAACGTCCCCGCCGGGTCAGGTGCCCTCGATGGGAGTGCATACGCCGGAGGACGTGCAGCGATACTTTGATAGCTGGCCGGAAGACTATAAACTATCTATCGCCGAGGATGTGGTGGTCATATTCACCTTCCCCGATTCGACGGCTCAATTTATCGGCGGTGCTGTCATCTACCACATCCCCTCCGTCTCCAGCGCTGTACTTGACTTTGAGGGTAATCTGGACAGCCGGAACACCCATTACGAGAGCGACGAGGCACGGGCGCGCCTGGAGACAGTTCTGGCTGACGCGGATCTGATGGCCCGCCTGCAAACGCGCATCAACGAAATCTGGGGGGCATATCTCAATGAAGATGAGGGGGCGGCTGGACCCGGTGATCCCTTGTCAGAATTCCAAGCGTTGCTGGTGCGGGCCGTCGAAACGCACGACTTTGACCTGATGCAGGCGCTGATGGGGGATTCGTTTGGTCTCGGCGGTTGGCGGTCGGAAGGCTGGGTATACTCACCCGACGAGGCCATCCAGCAGTTGCGTCTCAACTACCTCAAAGCGGATAATGACATTCGCTTTCAGGATGCACCTGACCTGAGCCAGCAACTGGGCGGCAGGGACATCCTGAGCGTGTGGGATCCGGCCGTGAACCCTGTCAGCGCCCTCCATAGTACGGGATGGGCAAGTGATGGTAAGGCTGAGGCATTCCTGATCGTTGCCCAA
>DATKWP010000160.1:0-5205 GCA_035529535.1 Anaerolineae bacterium
CTATGAACTGGAGGAGTTGATCGCCATCTACCTGCGGGAGGTGCGCCAGCGAGTGGAGGCCCAGGCAGGCCAGGCCGTGGATGGGGTGGTGCTGGGCCGCCCGGTGAACTATGTGGGCAGCGGCGACGAGGCGGGCAACGAGCGGGCCAGGGAACGGCTGCGGCGGGCCGCCGAAAGGGCCGGCTTTCGCGAGGTGGCCTTCGAGTTGGAGCCGGTGGCCGCCGCGCTCCACTATGAGTTGATGGCACGCAGGCCGCAGAACATCGTCGTCTTCGACTTCGGCGGCGGGACGCTGGACATCACGGTGATGCGCATCGGCGAGCCGGGCCACCGGCGGGTGTTCGCGACCGGCGGCGTGGGCATCGCCGGGGATGCGTTCGACCAGCGCATCATTGAGGGGCTAATATTGGACCACTTTGGGCGCGGGTCCACGTGGGGCGAGGACGGCGCCCCCTTCCCCACCCAGTACACCGACGCGCTGGTGCACTGGCAGACGATCCCCGAACTGAACCGCCCGGAGACGCTGCACTTTCTGCAGTTGGCGCAGATCACGGGTAGCCATCCGGCGCGCGTGCGGGCATTGGAGTCGCTCCTGGTCAACAACCAGGCCATCCGGCTGATTGACGAGGTGGAGCGGGCCAAGGTGGCGCTTTCGACGGCCTGCTTTGCGCTGGTGCGGCTGGCCGGCCAGGACGTGGACGTGTGGCAGCCGCTGACCCGCTCCCAGTTCGAGGCACTCATCGCCGAGGCGACGCGGCGGGTCGAAGGCTGCCTGCTGGACACGCTGGCGCGCTCCGGCCTGGGGGTGGACGAGATTGGCACAGTGGTGCGCACGGGCGGCTCGGCGCAGATTCCGTGCTTCATCGAGCTGCTGGGACGGATGTTTGGGCCGGAGAAGGTGGTGCTGTCGGACGTGTTCAGCGGGGTGACGGCGGGGCTGGCGATTCGGGCGGGGAAATGGAACCACGCCTGATCCCTGCGCGGGAGGCGCGCGTCGAGATGCGGGTGGTGAACTCGCGCTTCATCGCCACGGCTGGGCCGGTGTTCAGCGTAGAGGAGGCGAAGGGGTTCGTCGCCCGCATCAAGGGCGAGTTCGCCGATGCCTCGCACAACGTACCGGCCTACCTGATCGGCCACGGGGCGACGGTGACCGCTCACTGCACGGACGACGGCGAACCGGCAGGGACGGCGGGGCGGCCGGTGCTGGCAGTCCTGCGAGGAAGCGGCCTGGGGGACGTGGCCGTAGTGGTGACGCGCTATTTCGGCGGCACCAAGTTGGGGACGGGCGGGTTGGTGCGGGCCTACGGCGACGCCACGCGCGAGATCCTGGCCGTGCTACCTCGGGCGGCCAAGGTGCCGACACACACGGCGCTCATCGTGACGCCGTACAACTTGTTCGAGCGGGTGCGCCTGGCGGTGGCGGCGCACCGGGGCGAAATCCTGAACGAAGAGTTTGCGGCCGAGGTGACGGTGACGGCTCGCTTTGCCGTGGAGCGCTTTCCCGCGTTTCGAGCGGCCGTGCAGGAAATGTCCGGTGGAAAGATCGAGGCAGAAGTGATCGAGACGAACGAGGCGACGATCATACCCATTGAGCCGGAAGTGGCAGGATGAAGCCAAAGACGTTCACGGGTGTACGGAATTGCCCTGGTACACTTGCATCAATCGCGCAATTTCTCAACGCAGAGACGCGGAGCCGCAGAGTCGCAGAGAACGCCGACTACCCTGGGCCGGCACCATCCTTGCGTCTTTGCGCCTCTGTGTCTCTGCGTTAAAGCAACTTGAGTTGCAGCAGGAGGCGCTGAGGGAGCAGGGGGCGATCCTGAGCACAGGAAGAAGCGACTGAAGTCGCCACTACACGGACTCCCTTCATGGTGACTCCTACAATGTGGTGGATCGCCCCTCACCCCAACCCTCTCCCCGATGGAGAGAGGGAGCACGTTCCCCTCTCCCTGGTAGGGAGAGGGGGCAGAGGTGAGGGTTGGCATTGCTCACAGCCCCTCATCCCCAAACAGGTCGCGCAGCGCGTCTTCCCAGACGCTGCCGAGGCGATCGAAGGGCTCTTCGGTGAAGCCCGTGTTCACATTCTTCATATAGTCCTGCACGTCCAACTGGGGCAAGGTCTCGGCCAGTTGCTCGATCTTGGAGGCCCAGGCGGTGATGAGTTCCGTGCTTTTGCTTTCCAGGTCCGACAGGTCCACCCCCAGGCTGAACATGGAATCCAGCCTCTTCATGACGTCGTACCAGGCCTTAAAGTCTTCCCCGATGGCGATAGGATGAACGGTGGCCGAGCGCGTGGAAAAGTTGTAGGCGGGCACGAGCGCATAGAAGGCGAAAAACTCGATGCCCCTGGCCTCCGCCCGATCGGCCAGGTAGGTGCTGATGGTCGCCCCACCCTCGTAGTCGGAGAAGCGGACCGCGTACTGGGCCAGTTCGTCCTTCATCTGCGGCAGGCTATACACGCACGAGATGTCCCGTTCCCGGTCGTACGGCACCGGGCCGTACACCCCCGCCACTGCCGCCACCCTTTGGACGCCCAATTCCCCTACGACATCGAAGAACGCTTCGGCATAGCGCTCCTCGTTCTGGTGGGGCTCCTCGCCCACGAAGATCAGAAAGCCTTTCTCTGGCCCACCTGCGTAAAAGAACTCGTTGGCCCGTTGCTGCAACGCCTCCCGGTGACCGTCCTTCAGTTTCACCACCGGCCTCAGCAGGTGATGGGTGCCGGGTATCTGGAACATGTAGAATCCGTCAGGCCGCATCCTTCCGACCCTGGTGGCCTGGGTCTGCTCGATGAGATACGGGGGGAGGCCCGAGGAAATCGTCCCGGCGTCGGCCCATTGCTGCCAACCGGCAATCATGTACTTGGCGGTCCTCGGTTTCTCCCACAGTTCAACCAGTTCGTCCATCGTATCCCCCTTACTATGAGCCATTGTACTCCTGCCGGGCGAAAAGTCAACATCTTGCCCCAATTGCTCACATTTGGTGTATAATGTGCACAGCGAGGGCGGCGGGGGGTGCGACCTGGCAAACTCGAAGAAATCGCGGAGGAGGGAGGAAAAGCACATGGCATCATCCACGGGCAAGGGACAGCGGTTGCTGCTGATGGGATGCGGCAGCGTGGGGGGCGTGATCGCCGGGGGGTTGGTGCGGGCCGGACACGACGTGACCATCGTCACCCACAACGAGGCGATCAGCCGGACCATCCATGAAGGTGGCCTGCGGGTCATCACGCCGGAGGAAAAGTGGGCCGTGCCGGCGGCCGCCTACACCCGCCTGGAGGAGGTCGCAGGGCCTTTCGATGCGGCCTACCTGGCGATGAAGGGCACCGAAGTGGAGCAGGCGGCCCGCGAGGTGGCCGGGTACCTGGGGCCGCAGGGGTACGCCGTCACGCTACAGAACGGCGTGGTCGAAGATCGCGTGGGCGCGCTCCTGGGCCGGGAACGGGTGATCGGCGCGCTGGTGGGCTGGGGAGCCACGATGCATGCACCGGCCCTCTACGAGATGACCTCACGCGGAGAACTGGTGATCGGGGAACTGGACGGCCAGGTGACGCCACGGGTCCAATTACTGAAGGCCACGCTGGAGGCCGTCGCGCCGACCACGATTTCGGCCAACATCTACGGCGCGTTGTGGAGCAAACTGGCGATCAACTGCGTCATCACCCCGCTCGGAGCGGTGACCGGCCAACTGTTGGGCCAGATGCTGCGGCGCAACATGGCCCGTCGCCTGGCGCTGGCCATCACCAGCGAAGTAGTGGACGTGGCGGAAGCACACGGAATCGTGCTGGAGCCGGTAGGAGGTACGCTGAACATCCACCGGCTGTACCTGCCGCCCGGCCGGCGCGCGGCGGGCCTGGGATTCGACCTGCTGCCCCAGCACGCGATCATGCTGCTGGTGGGGATCAAGTTCCGCCGCCTCAAATCATCCATGCTGCAGAGCATCGAACGGGGCCGCCGCGCCGAGATTGACTTTATGAACGGCTACGTAGTCGAACGGGGCCAGGAGAAGGGGGTGCCGACGCCGGTCAACGCGGCGCTGACGGGGATGGTGCGGGAGATCGAGGCGGGCAGGCGGCAGGCCAACCCTGGGAATCTGGCGGAACTGGCACGCTGAAGGGTGAGGACAACCGGGGATTCTTCGTTTCGCTCCGGGTGTACGCGGATGTATCCGCACCCGCAATGACAGAGTAGTGGCGGCTGGGAACGATTGAAGTCGTCACTACAGGCCATCAGCATCTATGGGCGGGGTCTTATGACAAAGGCACACATACCATGGCCGGTTTCCGGAGGGTTGCTGCTGTCCTACAAATGCTCGGCCGCCTGCCGGCACTGCATGTACGCTTGTTCGCCGAGGTGGAAAGGGGACTGGATCACGAAAGAAGACCTGTTCCAGGTCCTATCCCTGCTGGCGGGGCGAATCCAGCCAGGCCCCTGGGGAGAGCAGACGGTCAGCCTGAACTACGGGCTGCACTTTACCGGTGGGGAGCCCTTCCTGAACTTTGAACTCCTGGTCGAAGCGGTGCAGATGGCGGAGGAGTTGCGGATTCCCTCGACCTTCGTCGAAACGAACTGCTCCTGGTGTGGCGACGACGAGATGGCCAGGGAACAGTTGACGCTCCTCAAGGAGGCAGGCCTGCAAGGCATCCTGGTCTCGGTGAACCCATTCTACGCCGAGTACGTCCCCTTCGAGCGCACGGAGCGCTGCATCCGTATCAGCCGGGAAGTGTTCGGCGTCAACGTGATGGTCTACCAGTTGGCATACTATAACCGCTTCCGGCAACTGGGCATCAAAGAGAGGCTACCCCTGGAAGACTATGTGGCGCTGGCGGGAGATGAGCGCCTGGCTGAACAGGTGGAATTGTTCTTGATGGGCAGGGCGGCTCGACAATTGAGGGAATTCTACCGCGCGTATCCGGCACGCCACTTCTTTCACGAACCCTGCCAGCCGCCATTCCTGAGGAACTGGCACAATCACTTCGACAACTATGGGAACTTAATGCCGGGCTACTGCGGGGGGGTCTCGTTAGGCCAGTGGAAAGACCTGGACGCACTCGCAAGAGAGGGAGTGGAACTGGACGAGCACCCGGTCCTGAGGTTTCTGATCGCCGAAGATATGCGTGGGCTGTTTCATTTTGCGCACGATTTCGGGTACCGGGAATCCCAGGACGGCTACGTGTCCAAGTGCGACCTGTGCCTCGATCTCAGA
>DATKWP010000161.1:0-6424 GCA_035529535.1 Anaerolineae bacterium
GGCCAGGCGCGCCAGGTGGTGGAGATGCTCGTCGCGCTGGGGGCCACCGCCATCATGTTCAACCGCTTCAACCCGGGTGGCCGGGGAGCACACCATTTGAACCTGATGCCCGGCGTCGAGCAGGTACAGGAGGCACTGGCCGTGGTGGACGAACTGGCCGCCACCTACGCCCTGTTCGCCTCTGCTTCTATCCCCATCATGCCGTGCCTGGTGGATACGCGCCCCTACCGGCACATTGGCTTTGGCTTCTGCGCCGCCGCTCGCGACAATGCCTATTACACGGTCGGCCCCGATGGACGGGTGCGCCCCTGCAATCACAGCGCCACAGTGCTGGGGGACCTGCGCACCCAGTCCCTGGCGGAGATGCTGGCCGGCCCGGTGCTCGCCGAATTCATGGCCGCTGCGCCTGAGGTCTGCCGCCCCTGCCCGGGCCTGGCCGCCTGTCGCGCCGGTTGCCGGGCGGCGGCCGAGGTCTGCTTCGGTTCCCTTGCAGAGCCAGAGCCCTGGCTGCGCGCCAACCTCGATCGCTTGCCCCCCGTCCCCTGATCGCGGAGACCTGCAGAATGCGGTGGGAGGCCCGGCTTCAGCCGGGAACTCCCCGCCGAAGCGGGCGTCCGGACCATTTTGCACCACAAACGATCCTGCTTCCCCGCCCGACTGTCATCATGTGGGAAAAGATTGTAACGCTTTAGGCATTCTTTTGTAACATTTTCACTTGACCTGCGTGATATAATGATGGTACTTGACAGAAGCAGAGTGACCTTGACGGAGGAGATGGGATCCTTTGTCCATCCAGGCGGCATGCTCTCGCCCGCCCGATGGCCTTCGCCTCCTCCTCTATGCCCCGCCCCCTCCAGGGGCGGGGCACATTTTCATCCCTTCCCTTCCCTCCCTCCATGAGATTTTTGACTTTCCCACCGGACCGGATATACTTGCGCTCGTCCATATCTCCCAGAGGAGGCTGCCAATGGATTTCACCGTGCCTGAGAACGTGCTCCGCATGGTCCGCGCTGTCCGCGAATTCATGCAGAACGAGGTCTATCCCCTGGAGCGCGATTTCCTCACCGCCAGTTTCCTCCAGGTGCGCCCGCTGCTCGAACAGAAACGGGAGAAGGTCAGGGCGATGGGCCTGTGGGCACCCCCGATCCCGGAACAGTACGGCGGGCAGGGACTCAGCCTGCTGGAATTTGCCCACGTCAGCGAGGAACTGGGCCGCAGCCCGCTCGGCCATTATCTCTTCAATTGCCAGGCTCCCGACATCGGCAACATGGAGATCCTGATGCAGTACGGGACGGACGAGCAGCAAGAGAAATACCTGGTGCCGCTGGCCCGGGGCCAGGTGCGGAGTTGCTTCGCCATGACCGAGCCGGGCTACCCAGGCTCGAACCCCACCTGGATCGGCACGACGGCCGTCAAGGATGGCGACGACTACGTCATCAACGGGCAAAAGTGGTTCAGCACCGGGGCAGACGGCGCGGCCTTCGCGGTGGTCATGGCGCTCACTGACCCACAGGCCGAGCGGCACCGAAGAGCCAGCATGATCATCGTCCCGCTCGATACGCCCGGCTTCAAGCGGGTGCGCAACACGTCGGTGATGGGCGCTCCAGGCAGCGACTATGCCAGCCATGGCGAGATCGTCTTCGACAACTGCCGCGTTCCCCAGCGCGACCGGCTCGGCCCGGAGGGAGCGGGGTTCATCATCGCGCAGGAACGGCTGGGACCAGGCCGCATCCACCACTGCATGCGCTGGATCGGCATCTGCGAACGGGCCTTCGACCTGATGTGCCAGTGGGCGGTGAGCCGCCGCGTGGCACCCGAGCAGACGCTGGGCAGCCAACAGATCGTCCAGACGTGGATTGCGGAGAGCCGGGCGGAGATCAACGCCTCCCGGCTGATGGTGTTGCAGGCCGCCTGGAAGATTGACCGGGAGGGCGCACCCGCCGCCCGGGACGAGATCGCGCTGATCAAGTTCTACGTGGCCGGGGTCCTGCAACAGGTGCTCGACCGGGCGATCCAGGCGCACGGCGGCATGGGCCTGACGGATGACTTGCCACTGGCCTACTGGTACCGCCACGAGCGGGCCGCCCGCATCTACGACGGCCCGGACGAGGTGCACAAGATCGCGGTGGCGCGCCACACGTTGCGAAAATATGGTGCGTAGAGGGAGGCACGTGGACACAAACTGGACCGACCAACCGGCGGCCGTCCGGCCGGGCGAGGAACTGGACACGGGCAGGCTGGAGGCCTATTTCCACGCTCACGCTCCCGGCCTGAGCGGTCCCATCGTCGTCGAGCAATTCCCCGGCGGGCACTCCAACCTGACCTACCTGCTGCGCGTCGGAGAGCGGGAGTTGGTGCTGCGGCGTCCCCCCTTCGGCGCCAAAATCAAGACGGCGCACGACATGGAGCGCGAATACCGCATCCTCTCGCACCTGGTGATCGTGTACCCCAGGGTACCTCGCCCGTTGCTGTACTGCGAAGATGCAGCGGTGCTGGGCGCCCCCTTCTACGTGATGGAGCGCCTCAAGGGCGTCATCCTGCGGGGCTCCGTACCGCAAGGGCTGCAACTCACCCCGTCGTTGATGCGCGGCTTGTCGGAGAACTTGCTGGACAACCTGGTCGAGATCCACGGGGTGGATTATCAGGCGGCCGGGCTGGGGGACCTGGGCCGCCCGGCGGGATACGTGCAGCGGCAGATCGAAGGGTGGACGAAGCGCTACCACGACGCCCGCACCGACGACATCCCAGAGATGGAGTGCGTCGCGGCGTGGCTGGCCCAGCACACGCCGCCGGAGGCGGGCGCGTCGCTGATCCACAACGACTACAAATACGACAACCTGGTGCTCGATCCGCAGGACCTTTCGCGCCGCAGGTCCCCGCGTATCGTCGGCGTGCTGGACTGGGAGATGGCCACGGTCGGTGACCCGTTGATGGACCTGGGCACGACGCTGGGCTACTGGGTCGAGCCTGACGATCCGGGAGAGATGCGAGCGCTGTCCTTTGGCTTGACGACGCTGCCGGGCAACCTCAGCCGTCGCGAACTGGCCCAGCGGTACGCCGAGCGGAGCGGGCGCGACGTCTCGAACATTCTCTATTATTACGTCTACGCGCTGTTCAAGATCGCCGTCATCGTCCAGCAGATTTACGCCCGTTACAAGGCGGGGCTCACCCAGGACCCGCGCTTCGCGATGATGATGTACGCGGTGCAGACCTTGGGCAAGGCGGGAGCGCTGGCGATCGAAAAGGGACGCATTGACGACCTCGGCAGTGGATAGACGTCTTACGCTTCCGCCGGGCAACAGTCCGGCGGCAAGACGCCTTACGCTTCCGCCGGACAACAGTCCGGCGGCAAGACCCCATCTTCATCTATGGAGTAGCACAACATGAGCCAAAAGCGACCGATCGTGTACCCCTACATCCCCAACTCCGTGCCAGCGGTCAAGCAGCAGATGCTCCAGGAGGTCGGAGCCAAGAGCACAGAGGAGTTCTACGAGGACGTCCCACAGAAACTCCGGTTCAAGGGCCACCTGAACCTGCCCCCACCCCTCCTGTCCGAATACGCGCTGAAAAGGCACGTGGAGGGTATCCTGGCCAGGAACAAGACTTGCGGCGAGTACCTCAGTTTCCTGGGAGCCGGGTGCTGGCACCATCACGTACCGGCGATATGCGACGAAGTGAACCAGCGCGGTGAGTTCCTGACCGCCTACGCTGGCGAGCCATACGACGACCATGGCCGGTTCCAGGCGCTGTTCGAGTACGCCAGCATGATGGGTGAACTGCTCAACATGGACGTCGTCAGCGTCCCAACGTACGATGGGTTCCAGGCCGCTGCGACGTCCATCCGCATGGCGGCGCGGATCACGGGCCGGCGCCAGGTGCTGATCTCCAGGACCATCAGCGCCGATAAGCTGTCCAAGATGCAGGACTATGGCAAGCCCGAGATCGAGATCCGCATGATCGGCTACGAGGGCGAGACCGGGCAACTGGACCTGGACGCTCTCAAGGCTGAGGTTTCGTCGGAGGCGGCGGCGGTCTACTTTGAGAATCCATCCTACCTCGGCTTCGTCGAGACGCACGGGGACGAGATCGCCGAAATCGCCCACGAGCGTGGCGCGCTGTGTGTGGTCGGGGTGGATCCGATCTCGTTGGGCATCCTGACCCCGCCGGTGGAGTATGGCGCGGACATCGTGTGCGGCGACATTCAGCCGCTGGGAATGCACATGCAATTCGGCGGCGGCCAGGCCGGGTTCATTGCGACGCGGGACGAGGAAAAGTACGTGATGGAATATCCTTCCCGCCTGTTTGGGATCGCCCCGACGCGCGTGCCAGGGGAATATGGGTTCGGCGACGTGGCCTACGAGAGGACCTCGTTTGCACTGCGGGAGGAAGGCAAGGAGTGGGTGGGCACCGCTGCCGCGCTGTGGGGCATCACGGCCGGTGTGTACCTGGCCACGATGGGGCCGCAGGGGATGGTAGAGATCGGAGAGGGGATCATGGCCCGCTCGCGCTACGCGATGCTCGAGATCGGCGAGATCAAGGGGGTCCAGGCTCCCGTCTTCCAGTCGCCCCACTTTAAGGAATTCGTCGTCAACTTTGACGGTACGGGCAAGACGGTGGCCGAGGTCAACCGGGCCCTGCTGGTGCGGGAGATTTTGGGCGGCAAAGACCTGACGAACGAGTTCCCGGAACTGGGCCACAGTGCCCTCTATTGCGTGACCGAAGTCCACACCAAAGACGACATGGATAGGTTGGTGCGTGTACTGAGGGAGGTCGTGGAATAACATGGCTCAACGAGACATCACCCAACAGCGGTTCACCGGCGGAAAACCGAACCTGAGGCGCTTTCACCAGGCCCGCTGGGATGAACCGGTCATCTTTGAACTAAGCCACGCGGGGCAGCGGGCCATCCTGGTGCCCGAGGTCGAAGACGAGATCCAGGAGCGGGTCGGAGACGTGCTGGCGACGCTGCCTCCCTCCATGCGCCGCAAGGAGCCACCCAGGCTGCCGGAACTCGCACAACCGCAGGTACTCCGGCACTACGTCCGGCTATCCCAGGAAAACCTGGGAGTGGACCTCAACGTTGACGTGGGGCAGGGCACGTGCACGATGAAGTATAGCCCCAAGATCAACGACCAACTGGCCCGCAGCCCCAAACTGGCAGACGTGCACCCCTTGCAGGACGAAGAGACGGTGCAGGGCATCCTGGAGATCATGGTCCGCTTTGAGCAGATTCTCAAAGAAATCTCGGGAATGGACCAGTTCTCGCTACAACCCGGCGCCGGTTCCGCCGGGATATACGCCAACGTCTCCATCGTGCGGGCCTACCACGCATCCCGCGGGGAGGCGGGCCAGCGCGACGAGATCATCACCACCATCTTCTCCCATCCTTCGGACGCGGCGTGTGCCAAGACCGCCGGTTTCAAGGTCATCACGCTGTATCCTGACGACGACGGCTACCCCGACCTGGACGCGCTGAAGGCGGCAGTTTCGGAGCGGACGGCGGGGCTATTCATCACCAACCCAGAAGACACAGGCATCTTTAACCCAAAGATCGAGGAGTTCGTGCGGATCGTCCACGAGGCGGGCGGGCTGTGCGCCTACGACCAGGCCAACGCCAACGGCATCCTGGGGATCACCCGCGCCGGGGAGGCCGGCTTCGACCTGTGCCAGTTCAACCTGCACAAGACCTTCTCGTCCCCCCACGGATGCGGTGGGCCGGCGGTTGGCCCCATCGGCGTCCGTCGGGAACTGGCCCGCTTCCTGCCGGTGCCGGTCGTCGAGTTCGATGGGCACAAGTACCGCTTGAACTACGACCGGCCCGATAGCATCGGCAAAATCCACCCGTTCTATGGGGTCGCACCGGTCGTGTTGAGGGCGTATGCGTGGGTCATGAGCCTGGGGGCCGAGGGGCTGCGGGAGGCCTCCGAAATCGCCGTGCTCAACAACAATTACCTGCTCAAGAAGGTATTAGAGATCCCCGGCGTGAGCGCCCCCTACGCCAGTGGCAAGCGCCGCATCGAACAGGTCCGCTATTCCTGGGAGGAGTTGGCGCAAGAGACGGGCGTGCACTCTGAGGAAATCGGGCTGCGGGCGGCGGATTTTGGCGTCCATTATTGGACCAGCCACCATCCGTACGTCGTCCCCGAGCCCTGCACACTCGAACCGACCGAGTCGTATTCGCAGGACGAACTCGACGAATACGCCGCCATCCTGGCTCACGTGGCGGAAGAGGCCCGCACCGACCCGGAGTTGGTCAAGGCGGCTCCCCACAACAGCACCATCCACACCATTGATCCCGCCCCCTTCGACGATCCGTCACAATGGGCGATCACGTGGCGGGCCTACCGGAGGAAGGTACGCCAGTGGGACAAAAACGACTAGGCCTGATCGTCAACCCGGTGGCCGGGATCGGCGGGCGGGTCGG
>DATKWP010000162.1:0-2570 GCA_035529535.1 Anaerolineae bacterium
CGGGCGGGTTGAAGGCGCGCGTGCGCGGCTTGCAGACGCACAAGCAAAAGGTCAACCGGACCGCACCGGGCGGTCGTGTGGCCATGAACCTCACCGGCGTCAGTAAGGCCGACCTCAAGCGCGGCGACGTCATCACGACGGGGGGCTGGCTGCATCCTACCGTGCTGGTAGACGTGCAATTACGCTATCTGCCCGACGCGCCCTATCCCCTGCGCCACAATACCCAATTAAAGTTCTTCTCCGGCTCAGCCGAGACACTCGCCCGCGTGCGCCTGCTGGGCCAGGACCGGTTGCCGCCGGGCCAAACAGGCTGGGCGCAGTTGCAGCTCCAGGACCCCATCGCGCTGGTCAAAGGAGACCGCTTCATCGTGCGCACTCCCTCACCTGCCACGACTGTGGGCGGCGGAGTGGTGGTGGACCCACACCCCGGGCGCAAGCATCGGCGCTCCCGCCCCGAGGTCATGGCTCGCCTGGAGACGCTGAGCCGGGGCAGTCCGGCCGAGCTCCTGCTCGAGGCGCTCGAGCGGCGCGGCCCCACTCCCGCGCGGGACCTGCTCTCCGCCAGTGGCCTGGGCGAGGCAGGCAGGCAGGCGCTGGCTCAGTTGATAGAGGATGAGCAGGTGGTCGTATTGAGCGTGCCAGCCGGCAGGGGGCAGGAGTTGGAGGGCGGCAACCCGCTCGTCGTCACCCGGGCGTGGTGGGCGACTCTGGCAGAGCAGATGTCCCGCGAGTTGGCCACGTACCACCGGCAGTTCCCGCTGCGGCCAGGGATGGGGCGCGAGGCGCTGCGCAGCGGGCTGCGGCTGGAGGGAAAGGTCTTCAACGCCGTGATGGCCCGCGTGGCCGCCGATGGGCTGATCGCAGACGAAGGGGCCGTCGTGCGGCTGCCATCTCACGCCGTGCGGCTCAACCCGGAGCAACAGCGGCAGGTGGACCAACTGCTGGCCCAGTTTCGCCGCCAGCCCTATGCGACCCCCTCGCTCAAGGAAAGCGCCGCCGTGGTGGGGGAAGAGGTGTTGGGGGTGCTGATCGCGCGCGGGGACCTGGTGCAGGCCTCACCGGAGGTGCTATTTCTGCCCGGGACGTACGAGGAGATGGTGGCGCGCGTCCGCACGCACATCCAGCGAGAAGGGAGCATCACCCTGGCCCAGGTGCGCGACCTATTCAACACCAGCCGCAAGTACGCCCAGGCGCTGTTGGAGCACCTGGACGAGACTGGCGTAACAAAGCGAGTGGGTGACGAGCGAGTATTGAGATAGGACACGGAACACGCAACACGGAACACGTGTTCCGTGTTGCGTGTTCCGTGTCCTATCTCAATACTCGCTCGTCACCCACTCGCTTTGTTACGCCAGTCTCGTCCAGGTGCTCCAACAGCGCCTGGGCGTACTTGCGGCTGGTGTTGAATAGGTCGCGCACCTGGGCCAGGGTGATGCTCCCTTCTCGCTGGATGTGCGTGCGGACGCGCGCCACCATCTCCTCGTACGTCCCGGGCAGAAATAGCACCTCCGGTGAGGCCTGCACCAGGTCCCCGCGCGCGATCAGCACCCCCAACACCTCTTCCCCCACCACGGCGGCGCTTTCCTTGAGCGAGGGGGTCGCATAGGGCTGGCGGCGAAACTGGGCCAGCAGTTGGTCCACCTGCCGCTGTTGCTCCGGGTTGAGCCGCACGGCGTGAGATGGCAGCCGCACGACGGCCCCTTCGTCTGCGATCAGCCCATCGGCGGCCACGCGGGCCATCACGGCGTTGAAGACCTTTCCCTCCAGCCGCAGCCCGCTGCGCAGCGCCTCGCGCCCCATCCCTGGCCGCAGCGGGAACTGCCGGTGGTACGTGGCCAACTCGCGGGACATCTGCTCTGCCAGAGTCGCCCACCACGCCCGGGTGACGACGAGCGGGTTGCCGCCCTCCAACTCCTGCCCCCTGCCGGCTGGCACGCTCAATACGACCACCTGCTCATCCTCTATCAACTGAGCCAGCGCCTGCCTGCCTGCCTCGCCCAGGCCACTGGCGGAGAGCAGGTCCCGCGCGGGAGTGGGGCCGCGCCGCTCGAGCGCCTCGAGCAGGAGCTCGGCCGGACTGCCCCGGCTCAGCGTCTCCAGGCGAGCCATGACCTCGGGGCGGGAGCGCCGATGCTTGCGCCCGGGGTGTGGGTCCACCACCACTCCGCCGCCCACAGTCGTGGCAGGTGAGGGAGTGCGCACGATGAAGCGGTCTCCTTTGACCAGCGCGATGGGGTCCTGGAGCTGCAACTGCGCCCAGCCTGTTTGGCCCGGCGGCAACCGGTCCTGGCCCAGCAGGCGCACGCGGGCGAGTGTCTCGGCTGAGCCGGAGAAGAACTTTAATTGGGTATTGTGGCGCAGGGGATAGGGCGCGTCGGGCAGATAGCGTAATTGCACGTCTACCAGCACGGTAGGATGCAGCCAGCCCCCCGTCGTGATGACGTCGCCGCGCTTGAGGTCGGCCTTACTGACGCCGGTGAGGTTCATGGCCACACGACCGCCCGGTGCGGTCCGGTTGACCTTTTGCTTGTGCGTCTGCAAGCCGCGCACGCGCGCCTTCAACCCGCCCG
>DATKWP010000163.1:0-4063 GCA_035529535.1 Anaerolineae bacterium
AGACGAGCACGTGGTGCCATTGCCACCCAACCTGGCGACAGGCGACACCTCTCTTCACGTGGGCTGGTACGACCCTGTCACCGGCGCGCGGTTGCCCGTGGGCAGCGGCGACTATTTCGATCTGGGGAAGCAGGACTTGACCGCCAGATCGGCGCTTTCGGGAGGGTCTGGACAAAGACCTTAACGTGTGTTAAAATCCTCCTGTTATGGGTAGAAAAGCAGTCTGGCAACAGCCATTGTCGTGGCTGTTCGTCGTATTCTTTGCACTGGCTGTAGCCAATGGGCTGATTCTTCCTTCGTTCGAAGCGATAGACGAGCCTGTGCACTTTAACTTTGTGCGCTACCTGGCGGCAGGGAACGGATTGCCAGACCAGCGCGACTTTGTGCTGGCGGAGGAGTATGGTTTCGCCCAGGAGGGTGGCCAGCCCCCCCTATACTACGTGTTGAGCGCGCTCATCCTGCGCGGGCTGGGTGAAGACGTGGGCGACGTCGCTGCGCTGACCCGGCCCAACCCACTCTCCACCTGTGGGGACACGTCGCAGCCCTACAGCAAGGGGTTGTGGATGCGCTCCCCGGAGCGGGAGGCGTGGCCCTACCGTGGAGCAGCGCTGGGAGTGCACGTGCTCCGCCTCTTTAGTGCGGTCCTGGGCCTGGTGACGATCGGCGGTGTATACCTTACCGCCAGGACAGTCTTCCCCGAAAACCGCGGCGTGGGCCTGGTAGCGGCTGCGCTGGTGGGGTTTAGCCCGCGCTTCCTGACCCACTCTGCGGCCATTACCAACGACAACCTGGTGACTGCGCTGGCGGCCTGGGGAGTATATCTGACGGCGGACACCTTGCGCCGGGGGCCTTCCCTGGCCCGCTCGCTGGCGCTGGGCACTGTGATTGGGCTGGCGATGCTGACCAAGGTGAGCGGGATGTTCTTGCTGCCCCTGGCGGTCCTGGCACTGGCCGACGTGGCGTGGCGCGAGCAAAGGTGGACGCGCAGCCTGGGGCACCTGGCGCTGATCGGTTTCCTGGGCGTGGCCATCGCCGGCTGGTGGTACGTGGGCAACCTGATCCGCTATGGCAATCCCGGCCTGATGCCGCTGTTCACTCAAGAGACGGGCCAGCGAGCGCAATGGCCGTCCCACCTGGTCATTCCCGAGACGCTCAAGTTCCTGAGCACCTATTGGGCCGCCGAGCCGTATTGCGAGATACCCCTGGGCTTTCTCCCCGTATATGGCCTGCTGAGCCTGGTGGGGCTGATGGGGCTGGGGCTGGGGCTGCGCCTGTCATTGCGGGTGAGTACACCCGGAGCGGAAATGGATGTACTCATCCACGGAATCTCATCCGCCGTACCTGCGGCGCTCGCCACCCGCCGAGGGGCGGCGCTGCTGGCGCTCTGGGCAGGAGTGACCTTTGCGGCCTGGTTTCGGTTCAATGCGATGGTCTGGGCGCCCGACGGGCGATATCTGTTCCAGGCCCACGCGGCCATTGCCCCGCTCGTGGCGGCGGGGCTGATGAATGTGATCGGATTACGGATCCCACATTCCGCATTCCGCATTATGCACGCGGTGGCCTGGCGTGGGTTGGTGATTGGGCTGGGAGCGCTGGCGTTCGTCACACCGGTATGGTTTCTGTCGCCGTTGTTCAACCCGCCGCCGCGGGTTCCGGTCGCCCAGGTGTACGTCCCTCACCCGCTAGATGCTTCGTTTGGAGGGCAGGTCGCACTGTTGGGCTACGACGTGAGCGACGAGTCGGTGCGAGCAGGGGACGCGGTGGACGTGACGTTGTACCTGAAAGCAGAGCAGCCCATCACCGAGAGCCTGATGTTGGGGCTGCAGATGGTGGTGGCGGCACCAGGCGGCGACGACCTGCTGGTGAACTTCTCTAGTTGGCCGGGTGGAGGGAATTATCCCACGACCGCCTGGCGGCCAGGCGAGGTGCTGGCCGACCGGTATCGGCTGCGGATGCCGGACGATGTGCGCGAGTTGCAGTTGTGGGAGTTGCGGCTCGTGTTCATGCGCTCACCGGAGCCGGATGGGGACTCGTACGCGCGGCTGTCGGTGCGTGTGGGGGGGGTGCCGGGGGAACCCTACGTGGTGTTGACGCGCCTGCGCGTGGAGCCCCGGCAAGTCCTGCCTCCCCCGGCAGAGGCGGTGTTGCGCCGGCCGCCCGCCTTTGGGCCTGGTCGGGAGGTGGTATTGGAAGCGGCAGAGGTCAGGCCAGAGGGGACGAACTTGCGCGTGGCTCTGTGGTGGCGGGTGCGCAAGCCGCTGGGGAAGGGATACACGGTGTTCGTGCACTTGTTGGACGACGAGGGCCACCTGATCGGGGTGGGAGACGGGCTGCCTCGGGGAGGTGCCATGCCGACGGACCAGTGGCGGGCCGGGGACTTGATCCTGGATGAACATACCATCCCGTTGCCCGAGGGCCTGCTCCCCTCTCCCAGCCTTGGGAGAGGGGCTGGGGGTGAGGGCTTTCGCGTCGGGGTAGGTTTTTACGATGCTGATTCGCGGCTGCCGGCCTGGGACGTCGAGGGACGGCTGCTACCCGAGAACATGGCAATGTGTACACAGTAGCGAGAAACCGGGTTTCTGGGAGAAACCCGGTTTCTGCAACGACGAATGGAGGTAGATGAGTTGTACATCTTAGGTTTTGATTGTTATGGACACGATTCGACTGCGGCACTGCTGCGGGACGGGGAACTCGTCGCCATGGTCGAGGAAGAGCGCTTCGTGCGCAAAAAGCACACCATGGAGTTCCCTGACAACGCCATCCGCTATTGCCTGGACGAGGCCGGCATCAGCATAGATGACGTAGACCACGTCGCGTACTACTGGGACCCGAGCCTGCACGTGGCCGACCAGTTGTGGCACATCGTCCGCTATCTGCCGCGTTCGCTGGCCCTGGTGCGTAGCCGGTTTGACAGAAATTTCCTGCCGATGATGCGGCTGGAAGCCACACTGCGGAAAGAACTGGGGCTCAGTGAGCACTCCAAGGTGCGCCGGATCCACCGCGTGGAGCATCACGCGGCGCACGCGGCGAGCGCCTTTCTGCTGTCCCCCTTCGAGGAGGCGGCGATCCTCTCCATAGACGCCGTTGGCGAATGGACGTCCACCTGGTTTGGCGTTGGTGAGGGGAATACGTTCAGGAAACTTGGGGAGATTGGCTTTCCCCATTCCATCGGCATGCTCTACGGTTCCGTGACTGAGTACCTGGGCTTCCACTATGCCTCCGACGAGGGCAAGGTGATGGGCCTGGCTCCCTACGGTGACCCGCAAGTGTACCTAGCGGAGTTTCGCAAGATCGTGCGGCTGAAGCCGGAGGGGCGTTTCTCGTTGGATTTGAGTTGTTTTGACTACCACCTGTATGGCCGTGGGCACTGGGTGTCCGACAAGTTCGTGCGCATCTTTGGCCCGCCCCGGCAGAAGGGGCAGCCGCTCGACAAGCGATACGAGGACATTGCCGCCGCCTTGCAGCGGATCACCGAAGAGGCCGGCTTGCACATGGCTGAGTACCTGCACAAGGTCACAGGGAAGCGGAATCTGTGCATCGCCGGAGGGGTGGGGCTGAACAGCGTGATGAACGGCAAAATCTTGCAGGAGGGGTCTTACGAGGGGCTGTTCATCCAGCCGGCGGCCAACGACGCGGGTACGGCACTGGGGGCAGCGCTGTGGGTGCAGTGTAGTCTGTTGGGGCTCCCGCGCCCCTCTGTGATGCAGCACGCCTATTGGGGGCCGGACTTCACGAACGAGGAAATCGAAGGGACGCTGGCCCGCTACAATGGCCGCCTGACGTATCGCCGGCTGGAAGATCCAGCCCGCGCAGGGGCTGAACTGGTGGCCCGAGGGGAGATCCTGGGGTGGTTCCAGGGCCGGATGGAGATCGGCCCGCGGGCTTTGGGCAACCGTTCGATCCTGGCGGACCCCCGGCGACCCGATATGAAGGACATTCTGAATGCGCGCGTCAAGCACCGCGAGCCTTTCCGTCCCTTCGCCCCTTCGGTGCTGGAGGAGCGGACGGGCGAGTACTTTACGGTTGACTATCCCTCGCCGTTCATGATCCTGGTGTTCGACGT
>DATKWP010000164.1:0-8266 GCA_035529535.1 Anaerolineae bacterium
TCGAGCGCGGGTATCAGGATGGGGAATACTTGATCAACCTGTACGGGCCGCATTGGTTCGCCTGGGCTCATCCTGGCCGCAAGTATGGCGATGTGAGCGTCGAGGTAGATGCATATCTGGCCTCCGGCTCCCAGGACAACCATTTCGGCGTCCTGTGCCGCCACGTGGATACGGGCAACTTTTATTATTTCGCTATCAGCGCCGACGGTTGCTACGCGATCTTCAAGCGGGTAGATGGCGGTGACCTCGAGGTCCTGACCGGCGATAGGATTGGAATGTCTCCCTCGCTGGCCATCAGGACAGGCGGCCAGACCAATCACATCCTGGCAGCCTGCCAGGGGAACGAGTTGAGCCTGTACGTCAATGGGGAGCTGTTGGAGGCTGTGACAGACGATACCTACACACAGGGTGACGTGGGCATCGGGGCGGGAAGTGGGCCAGAGGGTGATGTGATGGTGCGCTTCGACAATTTTCTGGTGAGCGGGCCATGACCACGGATTCGCAGGATTGGCGGATGGGGAGCACGGAATGAGTAGAGGATGGCTTATTGTGGTATTCGCGACGTTGGTGCTTCTGTTGGTCGCTTGTGCTGCCGGCGCTGGGGATGGATTGCCGTGGGCGGACGATTTTTCGAACCCTGCCAGCGGCTGGCGGGCTGAATCGGATTCCTCTGCCGAGGTTGGGTATAGCGATGGCGGGATGCGCATCCTCGTCAAGGTACCCAATTCGCTGGCCTGGGCTTCTGCCGGGCGCGCATTGTCGGACTCTTACCTGACTGTCGAGGCGACCCAGATCGCTGGCCCTGACGACAACGAGTACGGCGTGATGGCGCGCATGCAGGACCCCCAACATTTCTACCGCTTTTCCATCAGCGGAGACGGCTACTACCTGGTGAGCAAGTACGACGGCCAGGAGTGGAGACCATTGGGGGCCGATTGGGCCCCATCCGACGCCATCCACCCCGGGGCAGCGACCAATCTTCTGGGGGTGGTGTGCCAGGGTGCGCAGTTGACGTTTCTGGTCAATGGCGTGCAGTTGGCGCAGGTCGAGGACAAGAGCTATACGCGAGGCGACATCGGCCTCTACGCCGGTTCGTTCTTTGAGCCGAACGTGGAGGTGCAGTTCGACAACCTGCGCGTGGAGAAACCATAATGCCTCAACCGAATTGTCCGCGACAGGTGTCTGAATACGCGCTGGCCTGCCTCCGGGCACTGGCCGAGAACGGGCTGGGCCATAAACTCTCCCTGGGGGGAGGGCTGGGCCTGGCCCATTACTACGAGTATCGCCCTACCTACGACGTGGATGCGTGGTGGGCACCGGAAGCGACGGAGGAGGACCGGCAGCGGGCCATCGCGGTGGTCTATGGTGCGCTGCGATTCTTCGGCACGGTGCGGATGCGGGCGTGGGGTGACCTGATCAGCGTGGAATTGCAGCAGGAAGGACAGACCATCTTTAGTTTCCAGGTCAACCAGCGCTCAGCACTTCTGGCTCCAGGCCAGCCAGCTCCCTGGGTGGATGTGCTGTTAGACAGCCTCCAGGACCTGGTGGCCTGCAAAATGGTGGCGCTGGTGGAACGGGGAGCGCCCCGCGATTTTCGGGACATTTACACCCTGTGTCAGGCTGGCATAGCCGCACCTGCCTGGTGCTGGGCACTGTGGCGAGAATGGCGCCAGCGGGCGGACTGTGATACGAGGGCTGCCCGCGCAACTCTGGCTGTACAGACTCACCTGGCCCGGATTGCCGTGCATCGCCCTTTGGAGGAGATTGCCGATCCGGCCGAGCGAGCGGCGGCCGAGTGGGTGCGTACCTGGTTTGCGACGGAGTTTCTTGATGGCCTTGTGGATTGATGGTGCACTTTACCCTGATACCGAACCTCCTCGTGTGCTGGCAACCCTGGCCGACCGGGTGGACTTTCTGGTCCGCCTGTGTGGGGCATGGGATTTCGGGATCCTGCCTGACCCGGAGACAGTGGCCGCCATTCGCCAGCCTGACTGGCAGGAAGCGGTGGACGTCTGTCGCCTGCTCACTTCTCCGACCTATCACTTGCTGAGGGTCTGGCACGGCCTGGACCCCCTGCCCTACCTGGGGGCACGGCTGGCCTATATCCAGGAGGACCCCAATCTGCAGTACGTGTGAGCCTGCCGTGGCTTGTCGAGTCTATCTCCACAGCCTGGGCTGCCGCTTGAACCAGAGCGAGATCGAGACGATGGCCTGCCAGTTGGCAGCGGCGGGCCATGCGGTTGTGGATGGTCCTGACCGGGCTGACGTGTGCGTCGTCAACACGTGTGCCGTCACCGCGGAGGCGGAACGCAAGTCGCGCCACTATCTCAGCGCGCTGGCGCGGGCGAACCCGGAGGCGCGGATCGCCGTCGTGGGCTGCTACGCCACCTTGTCGCCCCGGCAGTGTGCCGGCTTCCCCGGCGTTTCCTGGGTGGTGCCCAATGCGGAGAAGGAGCGGGTGGTGGAAATGGTGGCTTCCTCACCCTCACCCTCACCCCTGCCCCTCTCCCTGGGACAGGTCGAGGGGATTAGGACGCGTACCCGCGCTTTCGTGAAAGTGCAGGATGGTTGTGACAACCATTGCACCTACTGTGTCACCCGCCTGTTGCGAGGGCCGGCCCGCAGTCGCCCTCTGGCCGACGTCGTCGCCGAGGTGCAGGCGCTGGTCGAGGCTGGTTGCCGGGAGGCTGTGCTGACCGGCGTGAACCTGGGCTCTTATGGGCGCGACCTGGGGTTGCCCGGTGGTCTGCGCACCCTGGTCGAGACGTTGCTGGCACACACCGATCTGGAGCGGTTGCGGTTCTCGTCGCTGGAGCCGTGGGACCTGGACGAGGGTTTCTTTGGATTGTGGGAGAACGCGCGGCTGTGCCGCCAACTGCACCTGCCGCTGCAGGCGGGATGCGACGAGACGCTGCACCGGATGGGCCGTCGCATCACCACCGGGGAGTTTGCTCACCTGGTGCAAGTGGCACGCGCGGCCATCCCCGATCTGGCCGTGACGACCGACGTCATCGTGGGTTTCCCCGGCGAGGATCAGGCTGCTTTTCGGGCCAGCCTCGATTTTGTGGCGGCGGTGGGGTTCGCGCGGCTGCACGTCTTTCCCTATTCTCCGCGCCCAGGCACGGCGGCCGCCCGTTTGCCAGGCCAGGTGAGCCGGGAAGCGCGGCGAGTCTGGGCGCGCGCGATGCGTGCATTGGGGGCTGAGCAGGCCGCCCACTTCCGCCAGCGGTTCCTGGGCCGGCAGATGGCGGTACTGTGGGAACAGCGCCGGCGCGACGGGATGTGGTCTGGTTTGACCAGCAACTATCTGCAAGTCATCACGCGCGCGGAGGAGGACTTGCACAACCGGCTCACCCCTACGCGACTGGTAGCGACACAGAACGGTTGTCTGGTAGGTGAGGTGCTCCAATGAGCGATTGTATTTTCTGCCGCATTGTGCGGGGGGAGGCCCCGGCGCGCATCGTCTACCAGGACGAAGACGTGACCGCCTTCCACGACATTCACCCTGGTGCAGGTGTCCACGTTCTCATCGTGCCCAACCGCCACATTGCCGGTGTGGCCCAGGTGGAACCGGAGGACGCTGCTCTGTTGGGGAAATTGTTCGTCGTCGCCCGGCAAGTGGCAGAGCAGGCGGGCACGCTCAACGCCTGCCGGCTGGTGGTCAACAGCGGCTCCCTGGCGGGCCAGTCGGTGTTTCACCTGCACCTGCACCTGTTGGGCGGGCGTTCTTTTGGCTGGCCGCCGGGGTAATGATTGCTCAACTACCTTCCCGCAGGTTGCTGTTGCGTTCAAACCTGCGGGAAGTGCATGCATTGCTTGACAAGTGCCCAACGCGCGGTTATAATGAGCCTGTAATCAAAAAACCGGTAAGACTGGGTATAGAGAGGGGGGAAGTACGTGACCAGGGTCGTGATTGAAGATGGCGAGTCCTTCGATTCCTTGTTGAGGCGCTTCACCAGGAAGGTTCAGGCCGACCGTCTGATGTCGGAGACTCGTCGTCGCCGCTTTTTCGAAAAGCCGAGCGTGATCCGCAAGCGCAAGAAGGCGGCCAAGTTGCGCAAGAGTCGCCGGCAGACGGCCAAGGATCGGCAAAACTACCAATAGCGGGATCGGCTGGCGATGCGCCAGTTGATGGCCAGGCTCAAAGGTCGTGCCGATGGTCGTCTCGTGAACCAAGTTGTGCGTGAGTTGCTGTCTGACTAGACGACACTCACGGAGCATGTTCGCACGAATGGACAGAAGGGAGCGCTGTATGTGCTCCCTTCTGTCTATCTTACCAAAGTACAGCGTGCGTGGGTACGTGAGTGCGATGCAACCGACACCAGAGGCAAACGGAGGAAAACCGTCACCGCGCCGGGGCAACCATCGCGGGTGGGCCTGGCTGCGCCTGATCCTATTAGGGCTGGTACTGGCGGGGGTGACGGGTGTGGTGATGGTCCTTCCGCTCTTGCCCACCGGACGCGTGGTGTTAGCGGAAGGGGACGTCGCTTCCCAGGACGTTCGTGCTCCACGTCGCGTGACGTTCGAGAGCGCGCTCCTGCGCGCGGCTGAACAGGAACGGGCTGCTGGCATAGTCAGGCCAGTCTATACGCTGCCCGACCCTGCACTGGCGCGCCAGCAACTGGATCGCGTCCGGCGGGTGCTTGACTACCTGGGATCGGTGCGGGCTGACACGCTGGCTTCTCCCGCCCAAAAGCGGGCGTGGGTTCTGGCCGTGCCGGAACTGGCTGCCCTCTCCCCGGAGACGCTCAACAGTCTGCTGGCTCTGCCCGATGAGGGCGGGGACCGGGTCCAGTTGGAGATATTGGCGGTGATTGACCAGGCCATGCGCCGGGAGACCCTGGAGGGATACCTGGAGGATGCCCGCGAGGGAGTCCCGGCACTGGTCAGTCTCGATCTGTCCTCTGAGGAAACCGCCGTGACGATCGCGCTGGTGCAGCCCTTCCTGATCCCCAATTCCTTCCTTGACCCGACCGCGACGGCCGAGGCCCAGGCGCGCGCCCGCGAGGAGGTGCCGCCAGTGCTGCGCACGTTCGAAGCCAACGAGGTCATCGTACGGGAGGGAGAGCGCGTCAGCGCGCTCGACATGGAGGCACTGGACAAACTCGGGTTGCGGCAAGCCCAGGTCCAATGGACCGACCTGGTTGGCGCGGGCCTGTTGGCGGTGTTGATGACCTCGCTCTTGTGCTTCTACCTGGCGCGCTTTCAGCCCGACGTTGTGTGGAGCGGGCGGCCGCTGCTCCTCCTGGTGTTGCTGGTTTCGCTCTCTGTATTGGGGGCGGGGTTGATGGTGCCAGGAGGCCTGGTCTTGCGCTATCTGGCCCCGGCTCCGGCCCTGGCCATGGTGGCTTCGGCTACGCTAGGCCCGCACGCGGGCGTGGCGGTGGCGATCTTTCTCGGGGGCGTGGCGGGCGTCGTCGCCGACAACTCCCTGGAGATGGCCACCTACACGGCAGTAGGTGGGCTGGTGGCTGCACTGGCCCTGAGGAGGGTGGAGCGCATCAGTGCGCTCTTTCGCGCCGGCGCATTTGTGGCCCTGGTGCACGTGGCCATCGCCGCCATTTTTCGCCTGCCACAGGGGATCGTCCAGCCAGGCGATTTGCTGATCACAGCACTGAGCGGCATGTTCAATGGGGGACTCTCGGCCAGCCTGGCGCTGGGGGGGCTGTTCCTCGTTGGCCCGCTGTTCGACATTACGACGACGATGCGGCTGATCGAGTTGAGCCGTCCTGACCACCCGCTCTTGCAGCGGTTGCTGCGCGAGGCGCCGGCGACGTACCATCATGGTCTGATGGTGGCGAACCTGGCCGAGCAGGCCGCCGAGAGTATCGGCGCCGATGCGCTGCTCACCCGCGTGGGAGCCTACTATCACGACGTGGGCAAGATTGCTCGTCCGTATTTCTTCACCGAGAACCAGGTCGAGGGCGTGAATCCTCACGACCGGCTCGACCCGCGCACCAGTGCGGAGATCATCGTCGGCCACGTGAAGGATGGACTGGAACTGGCCCGCCGTTATCGCTTGCCCCGTCGTGTGCGTGCTTTCGTTGCAGAGCACCATGGCACGACGTGGGTGAGTTTCCTGTACGGTCGGGCCGTGCAACTGGCTGGTGACGCAGCACTGGTTGACGAACGCGACTTTCACCACCAGGGTCCCAGGCCGCAGAGTAAAGAGACGGCGTTGGTCATGCTGGCCGACGGCTGTGAGGCGGCCGTGCGTGCCGCGCGTCCCACGAACGCCGAGGAGGTGGCGGAAATCGTCAATCGCGTCATAGATCAGCGCGTAACCGACGGCCAACTGGACGAGTGTGACCTTACGTTGCGCGACCTGCAGGCGATACGCCAGACGTTTATTTCTGCGCTGAAGGGGATCTTTCATCCGCGCATCCAGTACCCCCAGCCAAGTGCAGCCAGTACGTGAAAGTGAGATCTGAACCAGCGATGTCTCCATTTATGATAGAAGTACAGATTGACGCGCGGTTCCGCGCGCTCGTGCAATCCGAAACGCTGCACCGGGCTGCGTGCGAGACGCTACTCCACGAACAGGTGGAGGAGCCGTGCGAACTGGCCGTAGTGGTGACGGACGATCGGGCGTTGCACGAACTCAACCGCCGTCACCGGGGTGTGGATGCGCCGACCGACGTGCTGGCCTTTGCCGACGAGACCCGCGGGCCATTCATCGGCGCGCCAGGGCTGCCCCGCTACCTGGGTGACGTCATTGTCTCGTTCCAACGTGCCCAGGCCCAGGCTGCCGAGGCCGGCCACGACGTGCAGGCGGAACTGCAACTGCTCGTCGTCCACGGCGTCCTGCATCTTTTGGGATACGACGACCTGGCCCAGGAGGAGCGGGCGGAGATGTGGGCCGCCCAGGCCCGGGTGCTGCAGGCGTTGGGTGTCGAGGTACACCTGCCCACGTGATGGACCGTGCGTAGTCGAAACCTTCTCGATAGTTTCCGCGTCGCTTTTTCCGGCCTGTGGTACGCGTTGCGGACACAACGCAATACGCGCATCCACCTGGCCATTGCTGCGGCCGTGGTGGGACTGGGGCTGTGGTTGGATCTGGCACCGATCCAGTGGGCAGTACTGGTGCTGACGATCGGCGTGGTGCTGGTGAGTGAGATGCTGAACACCTTGGCGGAGACGCTGGTGGACCTGGTGAGCCCGGGCTATCATCCGCTGGCAAAGGTGGTCAAGGACGTGACAGCGGGGGCTGTGTTGCTGGCAGCGATCATCTCCATCGCTGTCGGCCTGCTGGTGTTGGGCCCGCCCTTGTGGGAGCGTTTAGTGGGACATTGATTAGACTGGGGAGGAGAACGACATCGGATGAACGTGCAACAACCTGTATATCTGACTGTTGAGGGCGTGGAGAACCTGCGCCGGGAACTGGACCACCTGGTCAACGTGAAGCGAGCGGCGTTGGCCGGGCGGCTTCACAAGGCGATCCAGCAGGGGGACCTTGCGGAGAACGCCGACTACACGACCGCCAAGGAGGAGCAGGGTTTTCTTGAAGGGCGCATCATGCAGATCGAGGCGATGCTGCGCAATACGGTCATCATCCAGGAGGATGGCCCCAGGGACGAGGTCACGCTGGGTAGCCTGGTCGTAGTTGTGGAGGAAGGGACAGAGGAGGCGGAGACGTTCCGGATCGTGGGGCCGGCGGAAGCGAATCCAGCCAACAACAAGGTGTCCGATAAATCGCCGCTAGGCCGCGCATTGTTGGGGCATCGGGTGGGGGATACCGTCATGGTAAAGACCCCGGGCGGTGAGATTGTGTTTCGGATCATCTCCATTCAGTGAGTGTGTGTATGCCTCTCTTGGAGATCCGCAACCTCCGTAAGTCTTATCCAGATGGCTGGACGTTGCGCGACGTCAGTTTCAGCGTCGAGGATGGCGAGAACCTCTGCCTTCTAGGGCCTTCCGGCTGTGGGAAGACCACGCTCCTGCGGCTGATCGCCGGGCTAGACGCGCCCGACGGCGGCCAGGTGCTGGTGAATGGTGGGGACGTGACGCGGATGCCCCCTCACCTGCGCGGCTTTGGGCTGATGTTCCAGGAGTATGCGCTCTTTCCCCACAAGGATGTGTTGGGGAACGTTGCCTTTGGGCTGCGCATGCAGGGGCAGGACCGGCAGGCGGTGGCCGCGCGGGTGGCCGAGGTACTGGAACTGGTCGGGCTGGCGGGCTTTGAGCACCGTGACGTGAACCAACTTTCGGGCGGGGAGCGCCAGCGCGTGGCGCTGGCGCGCAGCCTGGCTCCCCAGCCGTGCTTGCT
>DATKWP010000165.1:0-6809 GCA_035529535.1 Anaerolineae bacterium
GATGTACCCATCCGCACGGATGTACCCATCCGCATTATACCTACCTACCTGCTACTTGTCCACCTCTTCATTGACAAATCCATGGCCCGCATTATACTCAAAATCAGGAGCGGAGGGCTACGAGTGGAAACGAGCAGGCAACACCCCCTCGATATTTCGGATGTGCTGGCGCGCGCCTCTCTTGGCGAACGAACCGACGAGGCACGGGCGCTCATCCAACGCGCATATACGACAGCGGAACGCGCTCACGCCGGCCAGACACGCAAGTCGGGTGACCCCTACATCCAACACCCGTTGGCCGTCGCCTTCCTGTTGGCCGACTTGGGGATGGATCCAGACACAATCGCTGCCGGCCTGCTACACGACGTAGTGGAAGACTCGGACACCAGCCTGGACATGCTGCAACAGGAATTCGGTCCCAGCGTGGCAAGCCTGGTAGACGGCGTGACCAAACTGGAACAGATCGAACAGGAGCAAATGGGCCGCTTCAGCCAGGAGGGGGAGAGGCCGCGCGGAGAGCAAGAGTCCGAAAGCCTGCGCAAGATGTTCTTCGCTATGGCCGAGGATATCCGCGTCGTGATCATCAAACTGGCCGACCGGCTCCACAACATGCGGACGCTCGACTCCCTGGCGCCGGAACGCCGCAAGACCATCGCCCACGAGACGCTAGAGATCTTTGCCCCGCTGGCCAACCGGTTGGGAGTGTGGCAATGGAAGTGGGAACTGGAAGACCTGAGCCTCCGGCACCTGGAGCCTGAGGCCTACGCCGAGATCGCATCCTTCATCAACGAGCGTCGCCCGCAGCGCGAGGCTGGTATCCAGCGACACATTGAGGTCCTTCAGCGCCAGTTGGCAGAGGAGGGCATCGAGGCAGAGATCACCGGCCGGCCCAAACATATCTACAGCATCTACCGTAAAATGCAGCGCAAGGGCATCGCCTTTCGCCGTGTCCACGACGTACGAGGCATCCGCGTGGTCACCCAGAGCGTCCCCGATTGCTACCGCGTTCTGGGCATCGCACACGGATTGTGGAGGCCGATCCCGGGCGAGTTCGACGACTATATCGCCACCCCCAAAGAGAACCTATACCAGAGCCTGCATACTGCGGTAGTCGGCGACGACGGCAACGCACTCGAAGTCCAGATCCGCTCCTGGGAAATGCATCGCATTGCCGAGTACGGCATCGCCGCCCACTGGCGTTATAAGGAGGGGCGCGCCAAGGACAGAACCTTCGAAGCCAAGATCGCCTGGTTGCGCTCCCTGATCGAACTGCGAAAAGAAGCCACCGATGCCGACGAATTCGTGGACGCCATGAAGACCGACATCTTCCGAGACCGGGTCTACACCTTTACCCCCAAAAGCAAACTGATTGACCTGCCGGTCGGTGCCACACCGATTGACTTTGCTTACCAGGTACACACCGAGATCGGCCATCACTGCCGGGGCGCTCGCATCAATGGCAGGCTGGTCAGCCTGGAAACCCAACTCAAGAACGGCGACCAGGTGGAGATCCTGACTACGCGGCGGGGAGGCCCCAGCCGGGACTGGCTCAATCCCGCCCTGGGAACCATCAAAACCAGCCGCGCCCGGAACAAGATTCGCCAGTGGTTCCGCCGCCAGGATCGGGAGCAGAACATCGCCCAGGGGCGGGACATCATCGAGCGAGAGCTGAAGCGCCTGGGGCTGGAAAAACTCAGCCACGATAGCGTCGCCCGGCTCTTCAATTACGAAAAACTCGCCGACTTTCACGCGGCCGTTGGCTCCGGGGACATCCACATCCAGCAGATCGTCAGCAAGATCGCCGAAATGCGTCCCCGTGAGGAGGCAGAGGAGGAGCGACTTACCTTCACGCCCCCCCCGCTCGAACCGACAGTCGAGGGCATCCAGGTTCAGGGCACCGGTGGCCTGCTGACTCGCCTGGCCTATTGTTGTCGCCCGCTGCCTGGAGATGACATCGTCGGCTACGTCACCCGTGGACGGGGGGTCAGCGTCCACCGCCGCGACTGTCCCAACATCTTGCGCCTGAGCGATACGGAGCGATTGATTGAGGTCAGTTGGGGTGCTGCCCCCCAAACTGTCCCGACCGCAATCCAGGTCACCGCCTACGACCGTCCCCGGTTGATCAGCGAAATATCCAACATCATCGGTGCCGAAGACATCAATATCTCAGCCATCAGCCAGGACGTCCGGAAAAACATCGCCACGCTCTACATCACCATCCACGTCAACAACATGGCCCAGCTCAGCCGCGTGCTGATCAAGATTGCGCGGCTGCCCAACGTCATTGAGGCTCACCGGCACACAGGGTAAAATAAAAAACCCGGCTTCTCGTCGAAGCCGGGCTATCTGCTCGCGGACTCTGTCTAAGGCTCCAAGGGAATGCGGTCCTGATACATCTTGCGCTCTACCACGACCTGCTGGGCGTCCAACCATTTCTGGAACGCATCCTCCCCTAGCGACCCACGCAACGCCTCATCGAGTGCACGTTCCTCGTGACCCACCACCTCGACGATGATGTACTGTGAGCCATCCTGACTCTTCACCGGCTGGCTACGCTCGCCCACCCCTAGCGTGAACGCCAGATCGGCCAACTCGGCGCCCCAACGGCCCTCGACCAGGCTCTTCGGCAACCAGCCCAAGTCCCCCCCGTAACCAGGGTTCGACTCGTCTTGCCTTATCTCATCTACCAAGGCCTGAAAGTCTTCGCCGGCCTGCAGCCGGCCGGCCAACTGATCCGCCTGCTCCTGGCTGCTCACGCTCATATAACGCAGTTTGACCTGATCGGCCGTCGTCGGGGCTTCGGCCTTGAACTGCTCCTGCAACTTGTTAACGAGCAACGATCCCTCGACCCAGGAGCGGAACTGCTGCTCCGAAACCTTGAGTTCTTTCAACGACTTGAGGAAATCGTCGTAGCGTTGACGAAAGGCCTCCTCAGTCATCGGAGTCGGCGTGGGCTCCTGCGTGGACGTCGGCACAGGAGTGAGCACAGCAGTCGGCGTCACGGCAGAAGTCGCCGCCGATCCTGGGGTGGGAGTGGACAATTCCGTCGTAGCCAAGGGCTCTGACACCAACGGCTCGGGCGTAGGAGTCGCCGGGTTCCGTTCGTACCCAAAGTTCTGCTCGATCGCCCCCTGCAACTCCTCTGGCGATATGGTGATGCCCCGGCGCTCCGCTTCCTGGCGCACCAACCGCTCCTCGATCAACTGATTGAGCGTCTGTTCACCAATGCTCAGCGAGTTTGCCACCGCTAACTGGCCCTCTAGATCGCGAATGGTTCCCTGGATGTACTCCAGGTAAACCTGTGAGTTCGGGTCCGTCGGATCAAGGGCCTGCTGCTGTTCGCGCCAAAACAGGAGCTCATTTTGCATCTGCAGCCGTACAAAGCGCACCCGGGCCTGAAACTCGGATGTCGTGACCGGAGCACCGTCCACCACGGCGACCGCTTCGCGCGCTTTGACGACCTTTTCGACGATAAAGCCATAGACCAGCACACCGACCACCGCGACTGCCACGATGGTCACACCCAGGATGAGCCAGCGCTCTATCCGCTTCTCCCGCTCAATGCGGGAGAGTTGCTTACGGGTCAGTTCCTTTGGTGCACGCTTCTTTGCTTTTTTCGCCATTTTGCCAACCAAACACTAGCGAGGGCGCCCGGGCTCCATCACGAACGGTAGGAGTGCCAGATAGCGGGCTCGCTTGATCGCCGAAGCGAGTTGGCGTTGATGCCTGGCACACGTTCCCGTCTGGCGCCGGGGTCGGATTTTCCCCCGGTCGGTCAGGAACATCTGCAAGCCTGTCCGCTTGTAGTCAATTTGAGCGGTCTTCTCCTCACAAAACAGACACGACTTGCGCCGGGCGCCAAACCAACGCCCTCCACCACGCCGCCGAGGCTGCCCATCTCTGCGCTGGTCTCGCCTGCCCCTCGCTGATCGTGGTCCCTCGTCCATGCCCACATCGTCAATATCTTCCCACTCTGCCAACGGTCAACCTCCCATGGATGTACCCATCTACTCTTGTGCTCTCAGCCCCCGTCCCGGGGGCGTCTGCTCTTTGTGCTCTCAGCCCCCGTCCCGGGGGCGTCCTACGAGAAGGGAAACTCCTCCCCTTCATCTACTCCAGAAGATTCCAACGGATGGTGTCGGATGTCGGATGTACCCCCATCCGCCCCACCCGCCCCATCCGCGACCTCCGAACCACTACGGCGGTCTCCCAGCAAGATCATCTCACTTGCCACCAATTCGGTGCGGAAGCGTTTCTTTCCCTCGTGGTCTTCCCAACTACGCGTCTGCAAGCGCCCCTCCACGTACACCTGCTGCCCTTTATGAACGTACTGCTTGCAGATCTCAGCCAGATTTCCCCACGCCACCACGTTGAACCATTCCGTCTCCTCTCGACGCTCACCTTCCGAGTTGGTCCAACTGCGCGTGGTGGCCACACTGAAAGATGTGACAGGCTTTCCGCTGGGAATGTAACGCATCTCGGGATCACGCCCAACGCTACCAATCACCATGACTTTGTTCAGCCCCCTCACCATAGCGTTGCTCCCTGCAACTCACAACTTTGGGTGCATTCAGCGGCAACCGACGAAGGGACGTCCGATGTACTCATCGGCCTCATCACCCCCCATCCGCTTCACGCAGCCTCGCGCTATCACTGCACGCGCACGACCAGGTGGCGCAAAATCGGCTCGACCAGTCCGAGATCGCGTTCCAACCCAGCCACGCCCTGCGATTCCAGTTCACACCGCATTAACACGTACTGGCCTTCCCATTGCTTCTGAATGGGATAGGCCAGTCGGCGTGAGCCCCAAGGCTCCACTTGCGTGACCTTACCGCCGTGACGCTGGACCAGGTTTGTCACCCTATCCGTGACAGCAGTGAGGTCGTCTCCCTCTAACTCTGGGCGAACGATGAATATCAGCTCGTAACTGCGCACTGGACGGTCACCTCCTTTCCACGGGATTGCCCCCAGACCTCGAAACGCTGGGAGCGGAAAGCCCGCCCGCAGGCGCGCAAACGGCGTTATCATAGCACAAAGGGCCAGATTTGGCAAGCGATTGCCGCCCCTGGTACCTGGCGATAGCTGCCGCGACAAAGTCCTGGAACAGCGGATGAGGCCGGGTGGGACGAGATCTGAACTCCGGGTGAAACTGAGTGCCGACCATGAATGGATGATTGGCCAGTTCGGCCACCTCGACCAACCGCCCATCAGGTGAAAGCCCGCTACACACCAGGCCCACCCCGGCCAGGAGATCGCGGTACGTATTGTTCACCTCGAAGCGATGGCGGTGCCGCTCCTGGACCTCTGGCACGCCGTAGGCCGTGGCCGCTTTTGTCCCAGGCACCAGGCGACAGGGGTACAGGCCCAGCCGCATCGTGCCCCCCAGTCCCGCAATCGCGTGTTGCTCCGGGAGCAGATCAATCACCGGGTGGCGAGTCTGGGGGTTGAACTCGACGCTGTTGGGCTCGTCGCTATCCAGCACGTGACGGACCAGTTCGACCATCATGACCTGCAGCCCCAGGCACAGCCCCAGGTAGGGGACGGCGGTCTCCCGCGCCCAACGCGCCGTGGCGATCTTGCCCTCGATCCCCCGCTCGCCAAAGCCACCGGGCACCACGACGCCGGCAACTTCTTCCAGTTCATCCCAGCCCCGGCCGTGCTCCAGCGTTTCTGAACTGACGTAACGCACGTCCACATCCCACCCGTGCACCAGTGCTGCGTGAACCAGCGCCTCGCGCACACTGATATAGGCATCGCGGAGTTCGACGTACTTGCCGACGATGGCAACGGGTAGCGCCGGCTTGGGGACGCGGATGCGGTCCACCAGCCCGCGCCACTCCCCCAGGTCTGGAGCCTCTACGCTCAACCCCAACCGTTCGACGATAAAGTCTCCCAGCCCGGCATCCTCCAGGGTCAGTGGCACCGAGTACAGCACAGGGTCGGTCACCAGCGGGACGACGGCTCGCCGTTCGACGTCGCAGAAGTGCGCGATCTTGTCACACAGCCCGTCGTCCACCGGATAGTCAGCGCGGGCGATGATCACGTCTGGCTGGATCCCGATCGAACGCAACTCGCGCACGCTGTGCTGCGTGGGCTTAGTCTTCAACTCACCCGTGGCGCCGACGTAAGGCAAGAACGTGACGTGGATGTAGAGCGTGTTCAGGAAGCCCACGTCCCGGCGCATCTGCCGCAATGCCTCCAGGAAGGGCAACCCTTCGATGTCGCCGACCGTGCCCCCCACCTCGACGATGACCACGTCGGCCCCATTCTGGGCTTCCACCAACGCGATGCGGCGCTTGATCTCGTCCGTGATGTGTGGGATCACCTGGATCGTACCCCCCAGAAAATCGCCGCGCCGCTCCCGGGCAATGACCTCCGCGTACACCTGACCGGTCGTGACGTTGCTGGCGCGCGTCAGATTCTCGTCAATGAAACGCTCGTAATGCCCCAGGTCCAGGTCGGTCTCGGCCCCGTCGTCGGTGACGAACACTTCGCCGTGCTGGTAGGGCGACATCGTACCCGGATCCACGTTGATGTAGGGATCGAGTTTCTGCACAGAGACACGCACACCGCGCGCCTTCAACACCCGGCCGACGGAGGCCGCGACCACCCCCTTGCCCACACTACTGATTACTCCACCGGTACAGAAAATGTACTTACGCATCCTCCCTCACCTTATCTAATAAAGTGGGGAGGGGCACCCAGGGCCGCCCCTCCCCGAACAAGACTGCATCTGATCTACCACCGCCGGTGAATCTCCCGGCGCATCTGCCGGTCCGCAGCGCATCCACACGTAAGCACTGCTTCCT
>DATKWP010000166.1:0-4976 GCA_035529535.1 Anaerolineae bacterium
CCCCCACCTGGACCTCTACCCCCAGTTCCTCGCGGATTTCGCGGGCCAGGCACTCCGCCAGCGTCTCCCCCTCCTCGCGCTTGCCGCCGGGGAACTCCCACAGCCCGCCCAGCATGTCGTCGGCCTTGCGCTGCGCCACCAACAGGCGACCACCAGCACCCTCACCACCGGCGCGCGTGATGACGGCGGCGGCCACGTCGTAATGGGGGATGCGCCGGCGCGGCCCGCGCACCGGCAGCGTCTCCGGGTCTCCCTGCGCGCGGGCCTGGCACAACTCGCCCAGGGGGCAGCGGTCGCAGCCAGGCGCGCGGGGCGTGCACACGGTGGCCCCCAGTTCCATCAGCGCCTCGTTGAAGGCGCCCGCCCGCCCTGACGGGAGAAGGCTCGCGGCCAGCGACTCCAGTTGCCGCTGTGTGCCGGGCCGGGTCACGTCCTCGCGGATGCCCAAGGCGCGGCACAGCACCCGCCGGGCGTTCCCGTCCACGGCGACCACGTCCTTTCCGAACACGGTGGAGGCGACCGCCCCGGCGATGTAGCGGCCCATCCCCGGCAGGGCCAGCAGCCCCTCGAACGTGTCGGGGAGTCGGCCGCCATGCGCAGCCACCACCTGCCGGGCCGCCGCGTGGAGGTGGCGCGCGCGCGCATAGTAGCCCAGCCCCTCCCACGCCTTGAGCACCTCCTCGAGCGGCGCCCACGCCAGGGCCTGCACGGTGGGGAAGCGGGCCAGGAAGCGCTCGTAATAGGGCACGACCGTCTCGACGCGCGTCTGCTGGAGCATCACCTCCGCCACCCAGGCGCGGTAAGGGGTACGCCCCCGCCGCCACGGCAGGTCACGCGCGGAGCGGGCGAACCAGTCCAGCAACCGCGCCACAAAGGCGGCACGGAATTGGGGATCGGGTGTGGGGAAAGTGTCTGGCACGTGTAATATGTGGTACAGATCGGCAAACAGTGCGTACTATAAAGCCAAGTCAAACGGCAGATTGCTGATGTCACATAACCGTTTGCCCTTAACCAATTTCGGATTTAGGGCGATTATAGCCCAACCTCCAGTTTGCGCAATGCGCCGCTTTCTGTTATCATCTAAGGCTGAGGGCGGGCATGAAAATCGGCATCATCTCGGACACTCACGATCACTTGCGCAATCTGAAGGCAGCGCTTGAGGCGCTCCAGGCTGAGGGTGTGACCACGATATGCCACTGCGGCGACGTCTGCGGGCCTGAAATTGTCCAGGCACTGGCAGGCTTCGACGTGTGGGTCGCGGAGGGGAACGTGGATCGCCAACTGGGGCTGACGCAGGCCGTCAAACAGATGCTCAAGCCTGGCCGGCTGGCCTGGTTCCATAGACCTGCGCTCGATGGAGTCTCGCTGGCGATGGTCCATGGAGACGACGAGGAAGCGCTAGGTAGCCTCATCACCTCCGGCCAATACGCCTACGTGTTGCGCGGGCACACGCACCGCCGGCAGGACAAAATGGTCGGCCACACGCGCGTCATCAACCCCGGCGCTCTGGGCGGCACGCGCTGGCAGAGCCGTTCCTTCTGCATCCTCGACCTGGCGACCGGCCAGGCCCACTTCGTGGAACTATGATGACCAACAATACGTTTCGCTTCTCGACCATGCTGGAGGTACGCTGGCGCGACCTGGACCCGCTGGGCCACGTCAATAACGCCGTCTACTTCACCTACCTGGAACAGGCCCGCATCCATTACCTGCACGAGTTGGGCATCGGCTCGCGCGACCCGGCCGGCATCGGCATCATCCTGGCCGAGGCCAGTTGCCAGTTCAAGTCGCCGCTGGAGTTGGGCGAGCGCGTGACGATCCGCGCCAGGATAAGCGAGTTGCGTAACTCCAGTTTTGTCTTCGAGTACCGGTTGGAAGGGGAGGATAGCCGGCTGGTCGCCACGGCCCGCTCAGCGCAGGTCTGTTACGATTACCAGGCTCAGCGCCCCATCCCCATGCCCGACGAGTGGCGCCGGACCATCAGCGCTTACGAGGCAGGCGTGTGACTGGGTACTGGAAGTTGGAAGTTGGATGTTGGATGCTGGATACTGATAACTGATCACTGATCACTAATTACCGATCACCGATCACCGATCACTAGTCACCGGACAGGGGGACCATTCATGGCTACCGTACAACCTCTGAGTGCAGAACAACTCTATCGGACGTGCGACCCGTCCCAGTTCGACTTTGAGACGACGGCCACACTGGAAGAGCTCAGCGAGACCCTGGGCCAGGAGCGAGCCGTGGACGCGATCCACTTTGGCATCGGCATCCAACGCGAGGGCTACAACCTGTTCGCCCTGGGTCCCAGCGGCACCGGCAAGCGTACCACCATCAACCGGTTTCTCGAGCAGCAAGCCGCCGCACAGCCGACCCCTTCCGACTGGTGCTACGTCAACAACTTCGAGCAGCCCCACCAACCGCGCGCCCTGCGGCTGCCGCCAGGACAGGGCATCGTACTGCGCAAGGACATGGAGCAGTTGGTCGAAGAACTGCGCACCACCATCGCGAGAACCTTCGAAAGCGAAGACTACCGCACGCGCCGGCAGGAAGCCGAGGAGGAGTTCAAGGAGCACCAGGAGAAAGCCTTCAACGAAATTCAAAAGGCCGCCCAGGGGCACAACATCGCCCTGCTCCGCACTCCGGCGGGGTTGGCCTTCGCGCCCCTGCGCGAGGGGGAAGTCATCAGCCCGGACGAGTTTCAGAAACTGCCGGAGGAAGAGCGCAAGCGGTTCGAAGAGGATATATCCAACCTCCAGGAACAACTGCAGAAGACGCTGCTCCAGGTCCGGCAGTGGGAACGGGAAGCGCGGGACAAGGTCAAGGAACTGGACCGCCAGGTGGCGGCCTTTGCGGTGGGCAGCCTGATGGACGAACTGCTCGTCAAGTACGCCCCACTGCCGGAGGTGGTGGATTACCTGAACGGTGTGCAGCGGGACGTAGTCGAGAACGTGGAGCAACTCCGTACCACCGAGGAGCCCCCCCAGGTCATGGGCATGCCGTTGCCTCCTTCGCTGGCCGGCGCTCCCCTGTTCCGCCGCTACCAGGTGAACGTGCTCGTAGACCACAGCCAATCCCAGGGCGCGCCGGTGGTCTACGAGAGCAACCCGACCTACGACAACCTCAGCGGGCGCATCGAGCACATGGCCCAGATGGGCGCGCTGGTGACCGACTTTAACCTGATCAAGGCCGGCGCGTTGCACCGTGCCAACGGCGGCTACCTGATCCTGGATGCGCGCCAGGTGTTGCTGCAACCCTACGCCTGGGACGGCCTCAAGCGCGCCATCCGCGCGCGCGAGATGCGCATCGAGCCCCTGGGCCAGGCCCTGAGCCTGATCAGCACCCTCAGCCTGGCTCCCCAGCCCGTCCCGCTGGACGTCAAGGTGGTCCTGATCGGCGAGCGGCTGCTCTACTATATGCTGTACCAACTCGACCCCGACTTTGGTGAGCTGTTCAAGGTCGAGGCCGACTTTAACGAGGAGATGCCGCGCACCGCGGAGAACAACCGGCTGTACGCCCGGCTGATCGCCACCATCGCGCGCCGGGAGGAGTTGCGCCCTTTCGACCGCGGAGCCATCGCCCGCGTCATCGAGCACAGCGCACGCTTGTCTGGGGACGCCGAAAAACTCTCCGTTCACCTCCTGAGCATCTCGGACCTGCTGCGCGAGGCGGACTATTGGGCGAGCGTGGCCGGCAACGGAGCCGTGACCACAGACGACGTGCAGCGCGCCATTGACGCCCAGATTCACCGGGCCGACCGCTTGCAGGAACAGGTCCAGGATCAAATCCGCCGCGGCACGATCCTGATTGACACGACCGGCGCGCGCGTGGGGCAGGTCAACGGCCTCTCAGTCGTCGGCTTGGGCCACTATGCCTTCGGGCAGCCCAGCCGCATCACCGCCCGCGTCCGCATGGGCGAAGGCAAGGTGGTGGACATTGAGCGCGAGGTCGAACTGGGCGGCCCCATCCATTCGAAGGGGGTGTTCATCCTGTCGAGTTTCCTGGGTGCCCGCTACGCCGCCGAGCGCCCCCTCTCCCTCTCCGCCAGCCTGGTGTTCGAGCAGTCCTACGGCAGTGTAGAGGGAGATAGCGCCTCGATGGCGGAACTGTGCGCGCTGCTCTCGGCGCTGGCACAGGTGCCCGTCAAGCAAGCGTGGGCCATGACCGGCTCCGTCAACCAGCACGGCGAGGCTCAACCCATCGGCGGCGTCAACGAAAAGATCGAGGGCTTTTTCGACGTCTGCCGGGGGCGCGGGCTGACTGGGGAGCAGGGGGTCATCATCCCCGCCTCCAACGTGCAGCACCTCATGCTGCGGCACGACGTCGTCGAAGCGGTACAAGCGGGTCAGTTCCACGTCCATCCGATGCGCACGGTGGACGACGCCATCGAACTCCTGACCGGCGTTCCGGCCGGCGAACGGGACGCGGAGGGGAATTTCCCCGAGGGGGGCATCAACCAACGCGTCGAAGCCCAACTGATAGAACTGGCCGAGAAACAACGTGCCTTCACTGCACCTCCCAAGGAGGCGCCTCAGGAAGAGAAAGCGCCTCAGGACGAGACGGGGGAGGAGAAGAAGTGAATTGCAGGGAAGGAAGGCAAGGATGAGGCGGATGAGTACATCCGAACAGGATGATGAGGCTGGCAGCCTCGTGGCGATTCGACACATCCTGGTCGCATTGGACACTTCGTTTCACAGCCTGGCGGCATTGGAGGCCGCGGCCGAGCTAGCCGCCAGCCTGGAGGCCGAGATCCAGGGTCTCTTCGTCGAGGACGCCGCCCTGCTGCGCCTGGCCGGGCTGCCGGTGGCGCGGGAAATGCGCTACCCGTTCAGCAGCCCGGCACGGCTGGACCAGGTGCACATGGAGCGGGACCTGCGGGCACAGGCCGCGCAAGCGCGCCGGGCCCTGGCCACCGTCAGCGAACGGCGGCACGTCAAGTGGTCTTTCCGCGTCGTGCGCGGGGAGGTCACCCC
>DATKWP010000167.1:0-6075 GCA_035529535.1 Anaerolineae bacterium
TGGGGCGATGAGCGTGCCCAGACGCCGCAAGCGCATCGTTTGCCTGGCCGGCGTATCTGGTATATAGTGAGTCTCGCTTGTACGTGGGTGCGGGTCCGGCAGAGAGCAAGTAGCCGGCTCGTCAGGGCGTGAGTCAGACCCTGTGACGTACTCACCGAAAGGAGGTGTCAACCATTCACTGTTCACTATTCACTATGCACTATTCACTCCTCATGAACTGCCAATCCATAATGATCTGAACCAATTCCAGTTCGTATTCCAACCATGAAAGGAGAACAGCCATGTCATTCAAGTCACCCAAGGATACGGTCGCTACTGTCGAGGGCATTGGTTGCACCAAGGCCAGCCTGTCGTGGGACAAGCTGCTCGTCCTGGGCTTCCTGGCCGGTGCCTTCATCGCCTTCGGAGGCTTCCTGGCCATCATCGTCGGCAAGGGCGTCAACACCGAGACGCTCGGCGTCGGCATCAGCAAGTTCCTGTTCGGCGGCGTCTTCCCGGTCGGCCTGATCCTGGTCGTGGTCGCCGGGGCGGAGCTGTTCACCGGCAACACTGCCTGCGTCATCCCCGCCGTGCTGTCGGGCAAGGCGCGCTGGAGTGGGCTGGCCCGCAACTGGGTGCTGGCCTACGTCGGCAACCTGGCGGGCTCCATCTTCGTGGCCTTCTTCCTGGCCTACTTGACCGGCATCTTTGCCAAGGAGCCCTATCTGAAGGCGGTGCAGGACATCGCTACAGGCAAAGTGACCCAGGGCTTCCTGCCGTTGTTCCTCAAGGGCATCGGCTGCAACTGGCTGGTGTGCCTGGCAGTGTGGATGGGCATTTCGTCCGACGACATCAACGGCAAGATCTGGGGTATCTGGTGGCCCATCATGGCCTTCGTCACGCTGGGGCTGGAGCACAGTATCGCCAACATGTTCTTCATCCCATTGGGCATGTTCTACGGTGCCCAGGTGACGTGGGGGCAGTTCTTCATCACCAACCTGGTGCCGGTGACGCTGGGGAACATCATTGGCGGTGCGTTCTTCGTCGGCTTCATCTATTGGTGGGTGTACGGCAGCCGCGCCGAGAAAAAGTAACCGCTGGCAGAGCAGTCATAGATCGGACGGAGTCAAGGTCATCGTGGGTGAATACACCCTTTGACCTTGGCTCCGTCCGTGCGTCCAGAGCACGTCTCATTGTGATTTGACAAACTGCGCGCTTTTACGTGACATTTGGGTTTTGACTACTCGGCCTAAAGATGATACAATCTCAGAACGGCAGGGTAACTTGCGCGAGGTCGAACTGGGAATGGATGAGCATAAAGGAGACGAGACGATCGATGAACACGGTGAACATCACCATCAACGGCCAGAAAATCCAGGCCAAGGCGGGACAGACAATCCTGGAGGCAGCCACGTCTGCCGGCATCAAGATTCCTGTGCTGTGTCACCACCCTGCCCTGGAGCCCATCGGCGCGTGTCGCGTCTGCCTGGTGGAAGTCGCCAGGCAGAAGACGCTGCAGCCGGCCTGCACGTTCCAGGCCACGGAAGGGATGGAGGTCTCGACGAACTCGCCGAAAGCGGAGGAGGCCCGGCGTTTCGTGCTGGAACTCATCCTGTCCGACCATCCGCTCGACTGCATGACCTGCGAGCGGGCCGGGAATTGCGAACTGCAGGACCTGGCCTATCAATATGGCCTCAAGGAGACGCGCTTCCCGGGCGTGCAACACGACTATCCCGTTGACAGCACCAACCCCTTCTACGAGCGCGACTACACCAAGTGCATCTTGTGCTGGCGTTGTGTGCGCGCCTGCGACGAGATCAACGGGGTCGAGGCGATCGGCGTCATCCAGCGCGGTTTCAGTTCCAAGATCGCCACCCCGTTCGATGGCCTGATGCAGGACAGTACGTGCGAGTTCTGCGGGATGTGCGTGGCAGTCTGCCCCACCGCCGCGCTGCTGCCCCAGCTGGCCAAGGGGAAAGGGCGGGCCTGGGAGTTCGAGAAGGTGGCGACCACCTGCCCCTACTGCGGGGTGGGTTGCCAGTTCTATCTCAACGTCAAGGATGGGCGGATCGTCCAGGCGTCCTCCAAGTGGGACGCCCCGGCCAACCACGGCTGGACCTGCGTGAAGGGGCGCTTCGGGTGGGACTTTGTCCACCATCCCGACCGGCTGACCAGGCCGTTGATCCGCCGGGAGAAGGGGGGCGCACTCGAGGAGGCCACCTGGGACGAGGCGCTCGACCTGGTGGCGACCCGCCTCAGCGAAATCAAGAAGGAGCAGGGGAATGCTGCGCTCGGTGTCCTGGCCTCTGCCAAGTGCACCAACGAGGAGAACTATGCCATCCAAAAGTTCTCCCGCGCAGTCATCGGAACCAACAACGTAGACCACTGTGCCCGTCTCTGACACAGCGTCACTGTGACCGGTCTGGTCACATCGTTCGGCTCTGGCGCGATGACCAACTCCTTCGACGATCTTGCCGACGACGCGCAGATCTATTTCATCATCGGTTCCAACACCACGGAGAACCACCCCGTATTGGGCATGCGCATCCGGCAAGCGGTGAAACGACGCGGCGCCAAACTCATCCTGTGCGACCCGCGCAGCATCCCCATCGCCGAGTTTGCCACGCTGCACATCCATCAGAAGCCGGGCACCGACATCGCCCTGCTCAACGGCATCATGCACGTCCTCATCGCCGAGGACCTCTACGACAAAAAGTCCATCGAGGAGCGCACCGAGGGGTTCGAGGAATTCAAGGCCAAGGTCATGGAATATCCCCCCGAGCGGGCGGCCCACATCTGCGGCGTCACGCCCGAGGAGATCGTCCAGGCAGCCCACATGATGGCCGAGAACCGTCCGGGGGCGCTGCTCTACGCCATGGGCATCACCCAGCACACCACCGGCCACCAGAACGTGGTCACCTGTGCCAACCTGCAGATGCTGCTGGGCAACGTGGGCATTCCCGGCGGTGGCGTCAACCCGCTGCGCGGTCAGAACAACGTGCAGGGCGCGTGCGACATGGGGGGCTTGCCCAACGTCTTCACGGCCTATCAGGCCGTTACGTCGAAAGATGCCGTGCAGAAGTTCGAGCGGGCCTGGGGCGTGACCGGAATGGACGCCAAAGTCGGGCTGACCGTCATGGAGATGATGAACGGCGCCGAAAAGGGCACCTTAAGGGCACTCTACGTCATGGGTGAGAACCCGATGCTCTCCGATCCCGACCTGAACCACGCGGAGCACTGCCTGCGCAGCCTGGAGTTCCTGGTAGTCCAGGACATCTTCCTCACCGAGACGGCCGCCCTGGCCGACGTCGTGCTGCCTGGGTTGAGTTTCGCCGAAAAACTGGGCACGTTCACCAACTCCGAGCGCCGGGTCCAGTTCGTGCGCCCGGCGGTGCCCGCTCCTGGCGAAGCCAGGCCCGATTGGTGGATCGTCGGAGAGGTTGCGCGGCGCATGGGGTACGATGGGCTGACCTACCATTCGTCCCGCGAGATCATGGACGAGATCAACCGCCTGACTCCCAGTTACGCCGGCATCACCTACGACCGTATCGGCGAACAAGGGCTGCAGTGGCCCTGCCCGAACACCGAGCACCCGGGTACCCCCATTCTGCACGTGGGTAAGTTCAGCCGTGGGCTGGGGCACTTGAGCGCAGTGGACTGGCAGCCGCCGGCCGAGGAACCTGATGCGGAGTATCCGTTCATCTTCACCACGGGCCGCGTACTCTACCACTATCACACCGGGACGATGACGCGTCGCTCGGCGGGACTGGAAGCCATCTACCATGAACCGGTGGTGGAGATCAACGTCGAGGATGCGTCCAGGCTGGGCATCGCCGATGGAAATCTGGTCAAGGTCGCCTCACGGCGCGGTGAAATCCAGGTCAAGGCGCTGGTCAGCGATAGGACTGAGCCCGGCGTCGTCTTCATGGCCTGGCACTTTGCCGAGGCAGCCGCGAACAAGCTGACCATTGCCGCATTGGACCCTATCGGCAAGATTCCTGAGTACAAGGTCTGCGCAGTCAAGGTCACAGCGGCTTGATGGTGTACGTAGGTGGCTCAGTCAGAGAAAAAGTGCATCGTAATCGTGGACGATGATCCCGACTTTCTGGAATACACGCGGATCGTCTTACGCTCGGCTGGCTACCGGGTAGAGACTGCGACGAGCGCAGTTGAGGGGCTGGCGTTGATTCGCTCTCTCGCTCCCCATCTGATCATCAGCGACTTGATGATGTCGTACTCACTGGAAGGGGTGGATCTGGTTCACCAGGTCACGCACGATCCTGCCCTGGCGCACATTCCGTTGTGCGTGGTCACTTCGATTGCCCGTACCCTCGACTCGGTGGAATTCGACGAGGTAACCGCTCGGGCCATCAAGTGCTTCTTGACCAAACCAGTCTCACCACATGAACTGCTGACCACAACTGGTCGCTACCTATCGGAAGGGAGGTAAGTGAATGGCAACAGGTACGCACGTTCCTGATCCCGCCAAGCGGGGGCGTTTGCTCACTGCGCTCTACATCGCCCAGGAACAGCAGGGCTATCTCACCCCTGAGGTCGTCGAGCGGATTGCCGAGCGGTTGAACGTGTCGGAGACAGATGTGTTTAGCACCGCCAGTTTCTACACGCTGTTCCGCACCGAGCCTGCAGGCCGCTACGTGCTTCAGGTCTGCACGGGATTGTCCTGCTACCTGGTCGGCGGTGCCGAGCGGCTGCTGGATTACCTGGAGCGCAGACTGGGGATCGAGGCTGGCGAAACGACTCCAGACGGAATGTTCACGCTGGAGACAGTACAGTGCCTGGCCTCGTGCGGCACCGCACCGGCCATGCGCGTGAACGATGAACTGTACGAGAATCTCACCACGGACAGGGTGGACACGCTGATAGATCAGCTGAGAGAGAGGGCAGAACGATGGGCAGTTTTGAACCGGTCCTGACGCGTAACGTAGGCATCCCCAACTCAGAGCGCATTGCGGTCTACCTGGAACGCGGCGGGTACACCGCCCTGCGTAGAGCCCTGCAGATGCCCCCTGACGAATTGATCGCCGTAGTGAAAGACTCCGGCCTGCGTGGGCGTGGTGGCGCTGGCTTCCCGGCCGGCCTCAAGTGGGGCTTTATACCCAAAGACCCGGTCACCAAGTACGTCTGCGTCAACACCGACGAGGGAGAGCCGGGGACGTTCAAGGACCGCCTGTTGGTAGAGCGCGATCCCCATTCGATCATCGAAGGGGTCATCATCGCCGCCTACGCGGTCGGCGCTCAGCGGGCCTTCGTTTACATCCGGGGTGAGTTCTTCCTGGGGGTCAAGCGCTGGATCAAGGCCATTGACGAAGCCTATGCCTATGGCTTTCTGGGCAAGAACATCCTGGGTAGTGACTTCGGTATGGACCTGTCGGTCCATCGCGGGGCGGGAGCCTACATCTGCGGCGAAGAGACGGCGCTGATCAACTCGCTGGAAGGCAAACGGGGTGATCCGCGCATCAAACCGCCCTACCCGGCGCAGATCGGCCTGTGGAACGAGCCCACCCTGGTGCACAACGTGGAGACGTTGGCCAACGTGCCGCACATCGTCAACCGCGGCGCCGGGTGGTTCAAGTCCATCGGTACGGAGAGGAGCAGCGGTCCCAAGTTGTTCTGTATCAGCGGGCACGTGCGGCAGCCGGGTAACTACGAACTGCCCCTGGGCACGCCACTGCGCACGATCATCTACGAGTACGCGGGCGGGATGCGCAGCGATCTCCCGCTCAAGGCGGTCATCCCCGGTGGGGCCTCCACACCGATGTTGACCCCCGAGCAACTAGACGTGCCGATGGACTTTGAGTCGCTGGTCCAGGCTGGCTCAATGCTGGGTACCGGCGCTATCGTCGTGATGGAGGAGGGCACCTGCATGGTAGAGGTAGCCCGTCGCCTGATGGACTTTTTCGCCCACGAGTCGTGTGGCCAGTGTACCCCCTGCCGCATGGGCACGCAGCGCCTGAAGGAAGTACTGACCCGCATCGTGCGGGGCAAGGGCCAACTTGCGGACCTCGACCTGTTGGAGGAGATTTGCGCCGGCATCGCCGGGCACACCTTGTGTCCGATGGGCGACGCAGCCATCAA
>DATKWP010000168.1:0-2201 GCA_035529535.1 Anaerolineae bacterium
CCAGGTCGAGCCATGGACCGAGGGAGGATTGACCTACACCACGACCACGGACATCGCGTACCCGTACCCCACGGACCTGGTGCAGTGGCAGGCGACCAGCACAGGGGTGCTGTTCACGGTGTTCCCCATCCAGCACAACCCTACTACCAACGCGACCACCTTCTACAACCACCTCGAGGTGCAGGTGACCTACGAAGCGCCGTCCTCCATCGCCGTGACCGATTTCTCCACCGACAAGACGAGCTACCGGCCAGGCGAGACGATCCATACCAGCGCCACCGTCTGGAATGTGAGCAACGCGGGCGTGACGCTCATCGCCACGCTGACCATCGAAGACACATTAGGGGGGACAGTGGGAAGCCAGTCCAGCGGCGCGTTCAGCGTGCCAGCCGGTGGGTCCCACGGATTGGCGCTGGGCTGGACGGGTGCGTTGCCGAGCGGCTCCTACCAGGCAATCGTGACCGTTCGAAGCAACGACGTGGTCGTGGGCGGGGCCTCCGCGGGCTTCCAGGTCGTGGACGGGCGGATCACTGCGCTGGTGGTCCCCGATGTGCTTGTGCCGGGCCAGGAAGCCAACTTCCAGGTGACTTTTGCCAACTATAGGGCCGGCCAGGTCACCGCTGAGGTGGGGCTCTCCATCTACGACGGGCAGGGGCTGCCGGTGGCGGACCTGCCGCCGCAGGCGATGCCTGTTGGACCGGGTTCGGAGGAGACGGTGGGGTTCGCTTGGGACTCTGCAGGAGCCGGCGGCGGGAGTTACACTGCGATCGCCACTGTCACGGCGGGTGGTCAGCCCTATGGCCCTGCTCAAGAAGGCTTCCGGATCGCCGGCAAGGTCTATCTGCCGCTGGTGGTGAAGAGCTACGGATAAAGACCTCGAGAGGGAAGAGAAAGTGTTTACCGTTCGGGCGTCTCTGACGCTGGCTGTGGACTACTCAGGTTGACACCCGGCAGGTGAGCAGTGCCTCCAGCGGCGGAGGGTATCGGCTACTGGGCCCGGCCGCGTCGGCACTGCGGGGCAGCGGCTGCTGCTGCACCTACCTGCCCTGCGTGCTGCGCAACCGCCAGTAGGGCAGAGGATTTCAGGACGAGAACGGATTGGGGGACCCTGTCAGGAAGCCCCCCCTGCGGTGGGGGTGGGGTCGGGGCTGGGCCAGGGGTGCGTGGGTGGGCGGTCACGGAACCCCCCACTGCGTGAGGGGCTTGCCAAGGAGCGACTGGAGTCGCCACTACGAACCTGCCATATCCGAGGAGGGAGGAAAAATGGATCGCCGGGGCACAAGAACCATTCTGGCTCTCGTTCTGATATTGGGACTCGTGTGGAGTGCATGTATCGCGGCGACGCAGGGCAGGGACGCACTTGCTTCTTTTCATCCACCGCTGGCCCATTCCGCGGTCTGGGCACACGCACCAGGTGCTGTCACCTATTATGTCCGTCCCGGCGGCGGTTCCGCCACCGAGTGCACGGGCCGGACGAACGCACCCTACCCTGGCAGCGGGACGGGGCAACCTTGCGCCTGGGATCACCCATTCCGCGCGCTCCCACCGGATGGTACGCCGCGTATTGCCGGCGGCGACGCGCTGATCATCGCCGCAGGTAGTTACCGGATGGGGTATGGCGCGCCCGGCGACGACAACTGCGAGTCGGACTACCCCTGGGGCTGCCACATGCCGCCCATCCCCAACGGTCCCGACGCGGCTCATCCTACCCGTATCCTGGGCGCCGGTTGGGACAGCGGGTGCGCCAGCAAGCCCGAGTTGTGGGGAACCGAGCGGGCGAACATGGTTCTCAACCTCACCAACGTCAGCAACGTCGAGATCGCCTGCCTGGAGGTCACCGACCACTCTGGCTGCGTCGAAGACCACACGGGGGGTCTGGCCTGCGAGCGTGAGACCTATCCCTTTGGCCCCTGGGCAGCCGATGGCCTGTATGCCGAGGATTCTGCCAACGTCCATTTGCGGGATCTAAATATCCACGGCCTGGCCACGGCGGGGGTCCGCGCCGGCCGGCTCTCCAACTGGACCGTGGAGAATGTGCGCATTGCGGGCAACGGCTGGATCGGCTGGGAGGGAGACATTGACGGCAACGACTCGAACTCGGGCACCATGCTCTTCCGGCACTGGACGGTGGAGTGGAACGGCTGCGGCGAGACCTACCCCGGCGGCCAACCGACCGGCTGTTGGGGCCAGACGGCCGGTGG
>DATKWP010000169.1:0-5395 GCA_035529535.1 Anaerolineae bacterium
GCAGTTCATTTGACCTGTCGAGTGACAGGCGTCGTTGAGTCAGGCAAAGAATAGGAACGCAGGCCAAACGAAACCTTGAGCCTGGTTCTGCAGTGGGTGCTCGGTGAGAGGAAAACGTGCCAGATGTTTGAGGAGCAAAGCCAACTTTCTCCACACTCATATTGTAGCATAAGACGCGCCGCTTGTCGAGGGGGGTGAGGTTAATTTTTCCCTAGAAAATCCCTATCCGCTGACGACGCTTGCCAATTCCCCCCTTTTCGTGTACTATTGACATCAGGCTCACCCTTGCGAAGGTTCCGAACCTTCGCAAGGGTTTGGATATAAAATTGTGAGACGTCTATGCTAGATCATTTCTTCCGCCCCCACTCGGTTGCCGTCGTCGGCGCCTCCCGCGACCCTGAAAAACTCGGCTACGCGGTGTTGGCCAACCTGATCAGTGCCGGCTTCCCCGGCCCGCTCTACCCGATCAACCCCAAGGCCAGCGAGATCCTCGGCCACACAGCCTACCCCTCCGTGCTCGACGTCCCCGACCCGGTGGACCTGGCCGTCATCGTCATCCCGTACCAATTCGTCCCGCCCGCCCTGGAACAGTGCGGGCAGAAGGGCATCCCGGCCGTCGTCGTCATCAGCGCCGGCTTCCGCGAGGCCGGCCTCGAGGGACTGGCGCGGGAGATGGAACTGATCGAGATCGCCCGTAAATACCACACGCGCCTGATCGGTCCCAACTGCCTGGGCGTCATTGACACCTCCACTCCCCTCAACGCCACCTTCGCCGCCGGGATGCCACCCCAAGGCCCCATCGCCTTCATGTCCCAATCGGGTGCGCTCGGCACCGCCGTGCTCGACATGGCCATGGCCGGCCGCCTCGGCTTTTCCAGGTTCGCCAGCCTGGGCAACAAGGCGGACGTCAGCGAGATTGACCTGCTCGAGGCCTGGGGCAATGACGCCGACTCGCGCGTCATCCTCATCTACGTCGAAGGGCTGCCCGACGGGCAGAAGTTCATGCAGGTCGCGCGCCAGGTCTCCCGCCACAAGCCCGTCGTGGCGATCAAGTCCGGCGTGACCGCCTCCGGTTCGCGCGCCGTCTCGTCCCACACCGGCTCCCTGGCCGGCTCCGAAGCGGCCTACAAGGCGGCGTTTGAACAGGCGGGTGTCATCCGTGCGCCCTCGATGGAGGCGCTCTTCGACTACGCGCGCGCCTTCGCCTACCAGCCACTCGTCAAGGGCGATCGCATCGGCATCGTCACCAATGCCGGCGGGCCGGGCATCCTGGCCACCGACGCGCTGGAGCACGCCGGGCTGGAGATCCCGCGCCTCAGCCCCGAGACCGCCGAGGCGCTCTCCTCCCATCTGCCCGGGGCCGCCAGCGTCGCCAACCCGGTGGACGTGCTGGGGGATGCGCTGGCCGACCGCTACGAACACGCTATCCGCCTGGTGTTGGACGACCCCAAGGTGGATGGGCTGATCGTCATCGTCACCCCCCAGGCCATGACGGAGATCGAGCAGACCGCCCACGCCGTGGGCCGCATGGCGCAGGGGGCGACCAAGCCGGTCCTGGGTTGCTTCATGGGGGAGGCGCGCATCGCAGCCGGGATTGACGTCCTGTGGCAGTATGGCGTGCCCAACTACCCCTTCCCCGAGCGGGCCGCCGCCGCCTTGGCTGCCATGAGCGCCTACCGGCGTGAGCAGGAGCGGCCTCTCTTCGAGGTGGAGCACTGCGAGGTCTGCCAGCCACCGGTGCGCGAGCTGTTCGCCCGCGTGCGGTCGGAAGGGCGCGTCTCTATCGGCGAATCGGAGGCGCGCGAGGTGCTCGAAGCCTATGGCTTCAGCGTGCCCAAGTCCCGCCTGGCCAAGACGCCCGACGAGGCGGCCCACGTCGCCGACGAGATCGGTTACCCCGTCGTCTTGAAGGTCGCCTCGCCCGACATCCTGCACAAGACCGACGTCGGCGGCGTCAAACTGAACCTGCGCTCGGCCGGCGACGTGCGGGATGCCTTCGACCTCATCGTTTACCGGGCCGGGCGGTATATGCCCGACGCCCGCATCTGGGGCTGCCAGGTCCAGCAGATGGTGCCCGGCGGCCGGGAGGTCCTGCTGGGGATGAGCCGGGACCCGCAGTTCGGGCCGCTGGTCGCCTTTGGCCTGGGCGGCATCTACGTCGAGGCGCTCAAGGACGTCTCGTTTCGCGTCGCCCCCTTCGGCCGCCAGGAGGCCGGGGAGATGATCCGCGAGATCCGCTCCTACCGTTTGCTGGAGGGGGTACGCGGGGAACCGCCCGCCGACCACGAGGCCATGGTGGATGCGCTCATGCGCGTCAGCCAGTTGGTCACCGAGTTCCCCGAAATTGTCGAAATGGACATCAACCCGCTCATGGTCTTCGAGCAGGGACGCGGGGCCATGGCGGTTGACATGCGGCTGGTGTTGGCGTCGTGAGCAGTTGGAAAGGGCATGTCCTGAGCGAAGCCGAAGGAACACCTACCTTTACAGAGAAAGGTGACGATTGAACATGAAAGCATTGTACGTAACCTCCCTTCACACCTTCAGCGGAAAGACGGCTTTCTGCCTGGCGTTGGGGCAGCGCCTGCAGGCCGATGGCTACCAGGTCGGTTACCTCAAGCCCCTCAGTACCCACCCCTGGCAGGTCGCCGGCCAGGTGGCGGACGAAGATGCCGACTTTGTGCGGCGCACCCTCGGCCTGCCTGAGAAGCCGCGTGACCTGGTCAGCGTCGTGTTGACCCGCGAACTGCTGGTCGAACACCTGGTGAGCGAGACCCCCACCGACTTCCTGGCCCGCATCAAGGCGGACTTTCAGCGCGTCAGCGCGGGTAAGGACGTGGTGTTGCTGGAAGGCGGGGCCTCCCTGCGCGAAGGGTTCAGCGTCGGCCTGGGTACCCCCGTCGTCGCCGAAGCGCTGGGTGTGCCTGCGCTGGCCCTGGCTCCCTTCCTCAACCGCATGTCGCTGCTGGATGATTGCCTGGTGGCCCAGTTGCGCATGGGCCAGAGCCTGTTAGGTCTGCTGATCAACAAGGTCCCCGACGAGGAGATGGAATTCGTGCGCGGCGTCGCCCGCCCCTACCTGGAACGGCACGGCATCCCCTCGCTGGGCGTCTTGCCGCTGCGCGAGCAACTGCAGGCCATCAGCGTCGGAGAACTGGCCGACACGCTGGGCGGTGAATTCCTGACCCTTCCAGACAAGAAGGACGTCCTGATCGAGCAACTGATCGTCGGAGCCATGAGCGTCGAGCAGGCCCGCCCGCGCATCCGGCGCGTAGTCGGGACCAAGGCGGTCATCACCGGCGGCGACCGGGCCGACATCCAGTTGGTCGCCCTGGAGACCGCCTCCCAGTGCCTGGTGTTGACCGGCCACCTGCGGCCGGTGCCGGAGGTGTTGCGCCGGGCCAAGGAGTGCGGCGTCCCGGTGCTCCTGGTGCGCGCCAACACCATGGAGGCCATCGAAGCCGTGGATCGGGTCTTCGGCAAGACCCGCCTGGGGCAACACGCCAAACTGGAACAGTTCGAGGCGTTGCTGGCCGAGCACTTTGATTTTGAGCGGCTTTATAAGAGCATGGGACTGTGAGAAACGGGCACTCCAGCCCACGAAAGCGCCAAAAAACAATTACCGGAACAAAACAATTACCGGAACCGGGAACTCGGGCAGGGGTTTATGGTGGACAGAGAGAAACTACGTCAGCGCTATGAGCGCCAGATCGAACGGATCGTGGCTCGCTTGCGTAGGGCCTATGATCCCGACAAGATCATCTTGTTTGGCTCCTGTGCCCGCGGCGACTTTGGCGAAGATTCCGACATAGACCTACTCATCGTCAAGGAGACTGCATTGCGGCCGCTGGACCGTATGCGGGAGGTGTACAAGGCCGTCTACTCGCCGCGCCATTACCTGGCCCTGGATCCCCTGGTGTTCACGCCCGAGGAACTGGCTCAGAAGCTAAACGCACAGGATTACCTTGTCCACGAGATTGTGCGAGAAGGTAAGGTGCTTTATGAGCGGGGATGAGCGATCGGGCGCCCGTGACTGGTTTGCCAAGGCGGACACTGATTTCAAGTCGGCCTACTTGCTAGCTGAGTTGCCAGGCCCGCCAGAAACCATTTGCTTCCTGGCTCAACAAGGGGCAGAAAAATACCTCAAAGGCTACCTGGTGTGGCATGGCATTGCGTTTCGTAGGGTGCACGACATGCTGGAGATCCTGAACGGTTGCCGGAGTGTGGACAAAGCATTCGGACAGTTGGAGGATGACTGCCGAACGCTCAATCCGTATGCAGTTGAGGTAAGGTATCCGGGCTTTGAAGAGTTCTACGGCGATAAAGATGCCCTTGATGCTCTGGAAAAGGCCGAGTGTATTCGCCGCTTTGTGCGAGAGCGGCTCGGGTTGGATGAAGGAAAATAACGCTTCTGAGAGGGAGAGATACAAATGCTTGAGACTGAGATTGACAGCATTGTTGCCCGCGAAGTGTTGGACTCGCGGGGCAACCCTACGGTTGAAGTTGAAGTGACCCTCCTCGGGGGTGCCTGGGGCCGGGCCATTGTCCCCTCCGGCGCTTCCACCGGCGTTCACGAAGCGCTCGAACTGCGGGACGGCGACGAGGGCCGCTACACCGGCAAGGGCGTTCTGAAGGCCGTCGCCAACGTCAACGATACCATTGCCGATGAGTTTTTCGGCTGGGACGCCACCGACCAGGCCGGGATTGATGCCCACCTGTTGGCCCTCGACGGCACACCTAACAAGGGGAGCCTGGGGGCCAACGCCATCCTGGGCGTCTCCCTCGCCGTCGCCCACGCCGCAGCCAACGCGCTCCAAATGCCGCTGTACCGCTACGTCGGCGGCGTGCACGCCCACGTGCTGCCTGTGCCGATGATGAACATCCTCAACGGTGGCAAGCACGCCGTGGATGGCCCCGACTTGCAAGAGTTCATGATCATGCCGGTCGGCGCGTCCACCTTCGCCGAAGGGCTGCGCTGGGGGGTTGAGGTCTACCACGCCCTGAAGGGTGTCCTCAAGGCCAGGGGCTACTCGACCGGCATCGGCGACGAAGGGGGCTTCGCCCCCAGCCTCAAGGCCAACGTCGAGGCCGTCGAGGTCATCCTGGCCGCCATCGAAAAGGCCGGTTACAAGCCCGGTGAGCAGATCCGCCTGGCGCTCGACCCGGCCGCCAGCGAGTTCTTCGAGGATGGCAAGTACGTCCTCAAGAAGGAAGGGCGCACCCTCACCGGTGCGGAGATGGTCGAATTCTACGCCGGCTGGGTGGCCCAATACCCCATCATCAGCATCGAAGACGGGCTGGCCCAGGACGACTGGGACAGTTGGATCTTGATGACGGAGCGCTTGGGCGACCGGGTCCAGATCGTCGGCGACGACCTGCTGGTCACCAACGTCGCGCG
>DATKWP010000170.1:0-2856 GCA_035529535.1 Anaerolineae bacterium
GTCCAGTTCCTGGAATACCGGCGCATCGGCCGGCGTGTAGGAGGAGTTGGCGTCCACCTGCAGCGGCAGGTCCGGCCAGCGCTCGCGCACCGCGCGGACCACGGCCACGTCCCAGCCCGGCTTGATCTTCAATTTGACGCGGCGGTAACCCTGGGCCACGTACTGGGCCACCCGCTCGAGGAGCAGGTCGAGCGTTGGCTCGATGCCCACGCTCACCCCCACCGGGACGCGCTCCCGCTGGCCGCCCAACATACGAGCCAGCGACACCCCCTGTGCCTGCGCCAGCAGGTCCCACACCGCGTTTTCCAGCCCGGCGCGGGCCATCTCGTGGCCGCGCACCCGCTGAAAGCACGCCACCACATCGGCGGGCGACGTGACCTCCTGCCCCAACACGGCCGGGATGAGGAAGTCGCGCAGCACGTGCCAGGCAGTGCCGATGGTTTCGCTGGAGTACCAGGGCCCGGCACCGGCAGTGCACTCGCCCCAGCCGGTGAGCCCGCCGCCGTGGACGGCCACCAGGATGCAGGGGCGCGTAACCTCACGCTCGAAACTGGTCTCAAACGGGTGCACCAGCGGCATTTCCACGTGGTGCAGTTCGATGCACTCAATCTTCATGTCTGAGTCCATTCAGGCATCCTGGTCAAAGAGACCAAGTTGCTGAGGTCCCAATGGATCATCGGGGTTGTATCGCACCGGCACTCCGGTGGTGTGGTCCAGGCCTCCCAGGCGATTGATGGTTTCCACCACTGTGGAGACACAGTAATCCACCGGGCGTTCGTGAATCTCGGTCGTGCTGAAGCGTAAGACCTTCCAGTCTCGGGATTCCAGCGCGTTATCACGTTGTCTGTCCAATGGCGCAAGTTCCGGGCCGATGTGCCAGGTGTCCCCATCCGTCTCTACGTCAATCTTGCCCTTGTTGCAAAAGATGGCGAAATCCAGGAAGTAGGTACTGTCCTTAGTCTCGACGGGATACTGCCTTTCCGCCCGAATCCGCGCACGTTTCAGGACGGCCCACAACCGATCCTCCAGTGGGCTTTCGTCCCATAGATCGTTGATCTCGATAGCCGCCCGGAATTTCTCGAAGGTGGTGGGGATAAAGACAATGCGACGGAAGCGGCGGCTGACGATCGGCTGAGGAAGTTGCTGGAGGTCGCTCAACAACAGTTGATAGTAGCGCCGATGGGCCTTGGGGTGATTGCGAGGCATGTCGGGGAAGAGCTCTATCCTGGACACATCGCGGACATCCCGCACCGCGGCATAGTAGTTGACCGCGTATCTTTCGGGGCCGAAGACCTTGGTCTGGTAGAGAGCCAACCAGTGGGGCGGCCAGCAATCCTTCAGCCATTTCCGCGCGCTGGCCACGGGAATCCGGTACCAGCCCGCCTCACGGGCGAGACTCATGTCACGAGGGTGGTTGACAATAGCAACCAGCACCTCACCGCGTGGCAACTCCGCCCTCCCCCCTCCCGGTCACCTTGTCCCCTTGTCCCCTTGTCTCCTTGTCTCCCAGTCCCCTTGTCTCTCTTCATGCCGCAGATACAGCGGACACCCCCCCCCGCAGATGGAGAACTCGGGGCACGCCCGGCACTTTTCCGGTGCGTAGCGGCGCTCGCGCAAGGCCCGGGCCAGGTCGTGGTTCCAGATGCCCTCCCAGGGGTCGCGCAGGATGTGCCCCAGCGGCTCATAGTAACTCTGGCAGGGGATGACCGCCCCGTCCGGTTCGACGCACATGTTGTACAGCGCCGCCGTGCAGGCTTTCACCCCCAGTTCCATTTGCAGCGGGGAAAAGGCACAGTATTGGGTCGGGGTGTACCAGATGAGGCGCAGGCCGTGCCGCTCGGCCGCATCCCGCACCCGCTCCAGGATGGGGACCAATTCCCCTTCACGGAACCCGGTGCCGACGGTCGAGCCTCGGCCCGCGTAGATGAGGCTGTTGCAGGAGAAGGTAGGAACTCCCAGCGAAGCGATGAAGGCGACCGTCTCCTCGATCCCCGGCACGTTCTCGCGGGTCAGCGTGGTGTTGGTCGTGGTATAGAGGCCAGCCGCCACCACGTTACGGATGCCCTGCACCGTCTCGCGCCAGGCACCCGGGGCAGCCACCATCGAATCGTGTACCGCCTCGTCGTGCGACTCTAGCGTGATCTGGACGTGGTCGAGGCCGGCCGCCACCAGCGCCTGCACGTACCCGGCGTCGGATAGCCGCCGGCCGTTGGTCAGCAGCCCCGTCACCAATCCTTTGCCTTCGGCGTAGGCCACCAGTTGGCCCAGGTCTGGGTGCAAGGTGGCCTCTCCGCCGGTGAAACAGACGTGAGGGATGCCCACTTCCCACACGCGATCCAGGACCGCTTTCCAGGCGGTGGTGTCCATCTCCGGGTAGTTGGGCGGCCGGGCCACGTAGCAGTGGGGGCAGGCGTCGTTGCAGCGGTAGGTGAGCGCCAGGTCCATGCGGTAGGGGGCGGTGAGCGGCACTGAGAAGGGGTCCACCCGCTCCAGGTCCAGCCCGTGAATGGGACAGACCGCCCCGTCGGAAGCGATGAGCGCCTCGATCTGCTCTTGCAGGCGGCGCAAATCGCCCCGCGCGGTAGCCGCGCTCACCCGGTAGCGGCGGCACATCATGCGCACGGCCTGTTCTTCGGGAACTCCTTCCAGGATCAGGCGGGCGTACTCGGCGGCGGTTTGATTCAGGTGGAGCATGCGCGCGGCGTTGATGACTAAAAGCCCCCGCCCGTCCGGCTCCAGGCGCAGGTGCATGCGCACCCGCCCGCCAACCCCGTCCTGCCGTTCGTAGGCGTGCAGGCCGGGGGGGAGGGACTGCGGGGGCTTGAGACGCTCACGCAGGCGAGCCAGCAGCGTCAT
>DATKWP010000171.1:0-2454 GCA_035529535.1 Anaerolineae bacterium
CCAGTAGGGGATGGCGACCTGGTTCCATTGGTAGTCCAGGATCTCCAGGAAGTGCGGGGGCCAGGGACAGGTGACCCAGTTGGGCATCTTGTCCCCAGGCGCACCGCCGGGAGTGCTGGAGAGGACGTTGACCACCGGCACCTGCAGCAACTGGGCCAGGCGGACTGACTTGCGGAATATCTCGTCCGACTCTCTGGCCAGCGCCGGGTCGGGGTGAAGCGGCTCATAGTGGCAACTCAAGGCGCTGAGAATCAAGCCCCGCGAGGTGATAGCCTTCAGGTACGCCTTGCGCTTGTCCTGGCTTTCGAGCAGCCCATCCACGGGGCAATGGTGGCTGCCCGGGTAGCCGCCCGTACCGATCTCGACGGCCTGGATGCCCATACTCGCGATCTTGTCCAACGCCTGCTCATACGGCAGGTTCTGGAACAGCACTGTGAATACCCCGATACGCATGGCAGACCTCCTTAATGTCATTCTGAGGAGCGAAGCGACGAAGAATCTTCTGTTTCTAGTGGTGATGGTAGACTTCCCAGCCCAGGTACGTCTCGAATGCCTCCGCCAGGACGCCAGCCGTCTGGGAACCGTTCATCGCCGCGTGGTGCTCGAAGCCGTTCTTGCAGATGTAGCGCAGCAGTTCCTGCAGCCGCGGCACCTCCAGCACTGCCCGGCAGCCGAAGGTATCCAGCGGGTCGTCGGTGATGCGCCCTTCCCCCACGTAGGCGCGGATTCTGCCGCGCCGGTCGTCGGTGGTGATGCGCGCGAACGTGACCGGCCCGGGCGCGGCCTGCCCGGCGATGGTACCATACGTGTTCTCGGTGCCGAGCACGGTCGCCAGAATCTCCGCATTGGCCATCTTGGCCTGTGCCAGGAAACTCCTGGCCCAGTTCCCTCAGTGGAAAAGGACGCACTTGCCCGAGTCGAAGGCATAGTTGTTGTTCCAATCCACCAGCGCACTCGGCTTGCCGGAGGCCAGTTGCAGCGCATACATCGCCAGTACCCCCGCCACATCCACCTCGCACGCGCTGGGCATCAACCGCTCGCTCATCATGCTCATCAGCGTACAACCGTTCACCCCGTAATACTGCTGGATCGAAGTCCAGCACTGGAAAGCGACCGCGTCCACTTCGTTGGCCGCCACCCAATCGTCGAGCACGACGCCCAGTTTCGCCATCTTGACCAGCGCCTGCAGAGGGACGTTGGCGGCATTGACGTAGGCGCGGATGGCCTCGACGCGCTCCTGCACCCGCTGATCTGCGTCAGCCAGTTTCCCGGCTGCGCCAAAGATTTCAGACAGGTCTACGGTCGTGACGGCGATGCCGGCGGCCTCTAGCAGTTTTTCGCTGTAGCGCACGGTGTTAAAGATGGCCGGGCGCGCGCCAACGGCCCCCAGGCGCGCCTTCTTCAGCCCTCGCACCACGCGGCACACGCCCACGAATTTCCGCAGGTCGGCCTGGAAACTGTCGCTATCGGGGTAGACGGTGTGTTCGTCCGTCACCGAGAAGGGAATACCGTACTGGTATAGGTTGTTGCACACCGAAATCTTGCCACAGAAGGCGTCTCCGCGCCGCTTCAAGTCCAGTTTGTCCGGCTCGTCGGGGTACGCCTGCACGAGTACCGGCACCTGGAGCTCCGCCAGCCGGATGGCGTCGGCGATGCCGCGCTCCGGGCCAAAGACGGGCAAGATCACCAGGATGCCGTCAATGCGCTCGCGGTTCTGGCGGAACAGGGCGGCACACTTTTTCGAGTCTGCCCACGTCTCGACCGCGCCCATATTGGTGGCGTCCTCATCGAGGATCACCACGCCCACGCCCATGTTGGCCAGCAGCGCCAACACCTTCCGCCGCGCCAACAGCACCGGTTCGGCGGGGAAGAAATCGCGCGTGCCCACGATCATGGCCAACGTCGTCTTGTTCATGGTCCCTCCTGTTTCACTGTTTCCATTCGCAATCGTTGTAGAACACGTGCACGTGCCACCGCTCAGGCCCGTGCAGTGGCTTGCCCACCAGGTCGAGCCGGCCCACGCCGCGCACGTCCGCCAATGCGCCGTCGTGGATGCCCGTGCTGCCATCCATCACGTGGCGCGTAAAGTTGGCTTGACCCCCATTCTCGAATACCAGGATGCGCGGCGGGCGGATCGCGTAGCCCCGCTCCGGGCTGGCAACGCCGATCTCGCCCACGACGACGTCGGGAGCGCCGTTGCCCGTCAGGTCGCCCACGGCCAGGGTGTGCGCGTCCAGGAGAAAATCCTCCAGGACGTGCTCTTCCCACAGCGCCGTGATGTCCTCGCCCGGCTTGAACCAGGCGACCATTCCCCCCTGCGTCTTGCCATAGATGCAGGGGTCGCCTTCGGCCAGCAGGATCTCGTTCCGCCTGTCGCCATCAAGGTCGGCGATGGCGATCTTGGCCGTGACGTAGCCCCGGGCGAACTTGTGGCCCTTCCAGGAGACGCCGTCG
>DATKWP010000172.1:0-4004 GCA_035529535.1 Anaerolineae bacterium
TTATAGAGCGAGTTTCCGTTGTTCTCGAAAGCCTGGTTCTATTCGTCTTCCGCTCACCCCCCTTCTGGAGACCTGTCAGGTCTATTGCTCCTTGCGGCGGGCCAATACCGCAAACAGGATAATGAGGCCCTTGAAAATCTGCTGGTAGTAGGATTGCACGTTGAACAGGTTCAAGAGGTTGTCAATCAACCCCAGGGTAAGCACGCCGCCAAACACGCCGGCCGCGCCACCACCACCCCCTCCCAGGATTGCCCCACCGATGACGCACGCCGCGATGGCGTCCAGTTCGTAGCCCGCTCCTATGCTGGGCTGGGCAATCCCCAGGCGGGAGGCCACGAGTATCCCGGCCAAACCAGAGAAGAAGCCCGAGATCACGTATGCCAGCAGGATGTGGCTCCTCACGTTGATGCCCGCCAGCCTGACCGCTTCCTCGTTGCCGCCAATTGCCACGATCGCCCGTCCGGCGGTGGTGCGGTTGAGGAAGATCCAGACCAGGGGAAAACAGGCCAGCATGATGAGCGCCGCCACCGGCACCGGCCCGATGAAACCACCCCCCAGGAGCGCGCGGAAGGCCGGGTTAGAGGGGGTCTGGGGAGTTTCCGAGTAGACGTAGACCACTCCGCGCACCGCGCTCAGCGTGGCCAGCGTGACGATGAACGGTTGCAGTTTGAAACGGGCCACCAGGAAGCCGTTCACGACACCCACCAGCAGCCCGGCGGCCAGCGCGATCAGGATGGCCGGCAGCAGTGGCACGTGGTTCTGGAGCCCAGACGCCATAATCCCGGTCAGTGCCACGATCGGCCCCACCGAAAGATCAATGCCACCGGTGAGGATCACGACCAACATCCCCAGGCTGATCAGGCCGTTGGTCACGATCTGGCGGAAGAGATTGCTCACGTTCCGCTGCGTAAAGAACACGTCGGAAGCCGAAGCGGCGATCAGCAGCAGGACGAGGAAAGCCGCCATAAAGCCATAGTCCACCCAGTGGCGGCGCGACTGTTCTCCAAACAATCTGCCGAAGCGGGCAGAAAGGAAGGTCCGCACGCCTCCCCTCTGCCCTGGCGAAGAACTGGCTGGCATTTGCATCGCATCTCCCGTCATTGGACCACCCCTGCGGCACACGCCAGTAGAGCCTCCTCGCTGGCCTGCGCCCTTGTGAACTCTCCGACCAACCGGCCTTCCCGCATCACCAAGACCCGATCGCTCATCCCCAGGATCTCAGGCAGTTCTGAGGAAATGAGCAGAATCCCTACTCCTCTTTCAGCCAGGTCGCTGATGATGTGGTAAATCTCGACCTTGGTGGCCACGTCCACCCCCCGGGTCGGCTCGTCCAGGATCAGCACCTTCGCCTGGGAAAGGAGCCACTTGGCCAGGACCACCTTTTGCTGATTCCCTCCGCTGAGTTGCCGGACCAATCGGTTGATCTGGGTGGGACGAACAGACAGTTCCTGGACCTTGGACTGCACCTGCGTATCCTGCTGCTGGCGGTTCAGGAACCCCCAACGGCTTACTTGCGGCAGTGAGGCCAGGCTCACGTTATCGCGAATGGAGCACTCCATCACCAGGCCGTCCCGCTTCCGGTCCTCGGTCAAAAGTGCAACGCCTGTCTTGACGGCATCACGCGGTGATTTTGGCCTGGCCACCCCTCCAGCCACGTGGATTTCGCCGGAAGTAGGCGGTTCAGCGCCAAAGATGCACCTGGCCACCTGGGTACGCCCGCTACCCACCAGCCCGAACATGCCCAGGATTTCACCGCGGGCCACGGAGAAAGAGACGTCCGTGAACGAGCCCTCTCGACTCAAGTCCTTCACCGCCAGAATCTCTTCGCCCGGCTGTGTGCGACGGCTCGGATAAATTTCTCCCAGTGTGCGTCCCACCATCATCTTGATCAACTGGCCCTGATCCGTTTCCTGGGGGAGTAGTGTGCCCACCCACTCTCCGTCCTTCAGCACGGTGATACGATCGGCCACTTGAAAGACTTCGTCCAGCCGGTGGGAGATGTACAGGATTAGCGTGGACTCCTTCTTGAGCGCCTGAATCAGCGCGAAGAGACGCTTCAACTCTTCCTGGGAGAGCACCGCCGAAGGCTCATCCAGGATCAAGATGCGCGGCCGCTCTGCCACCGCCTTGGCGATTTCTACCATCTGTTGGTGGGAGACACTGAGATGGGAGACGGGCGTACGCACGTGGATGCCGGTAAAGCCGATCTCCTCCAGGATTTCCTCTGCCCGGCGATGGGCCTTGGGCCAGTCTACCCACCATCTCAGCCTGCTGGTGGGCATCTGGCCCATCAGTATGTTTTCGGTGACGGTCAGGTGAGGCACCAGGCTGAATTCCTGGTGCACGGCGCGGATCCCCAGGCGACGGGCGCGCAGCGGCGTGTCCAGTTCTACCGGCTGGCCGTCCAACAGGACGTCACCAGCATTCCGCTCTACGGCTCCAGCCAGGACCTTGACCAGCGTGGTCTTGCCGGCGCCGTTTTCCCCGACGATGGCATGCACCTCGCCCAGGGCAGCAGAAAAATCCACCCCACGCAGGGCCTGCGTCCCGTCGTAGCTCTTCCTAATTCCCCGCATCTGCAGGAAATCAGGGGTTTCCATCCATCGCCTCCTTACTCCTGCGCGAACACCGACAGGGCGTTGTGCACGAGGATGATCTTTTGCTCGGTCATCTCGTCGAGTGTGTCGAGCAGCCCTTCGCGTCCGTGGCCGCTCATCTTGATCCCACCGAACGGCAGGCTTTCTACCCGTATGGCGGAGGACCAGTTGACGATCACCCCTCCCACCTCCAGGCGGTAGGCGATGTCGAAGGCGCGGGAGATGTCCTGGGTGAACACGGCCGCCTGCAAGCCGTAGGGGGTATCGTTGGCCATCCGAATCGCCTCGTCCACGCTATCAAAGGCTACCAGTGGCGCGACCGGCCCAAAGGTTTCCTCGCGGAACAGGGCAACCTGGGGCGGAATGTGGGTGAGGACCGTCGGCTCGATGAAGGCAGCGCGCCGGTGCCCGCCTGCCCTCAGCGTGGCTCCCGCCTGGAGTGCGTCATTGATGGCCGCCTCCACCTTTATAGCGGCCTGCTCGTTGATCAGTGGCCCCACGTCGGTGTCCTCCGCCAGTTGATCCCCCACCTTGAGGGCCTGGGTTTTCTGCGTCAAGAGGTCGGCGAAGCGGTCGTAGACCTGGGCATCCACGAATATGCGCTTGACCGCACAGCAAATCTGGCCGTTCCCGCGCGCCAGGCGGCCCAACACGATCGCTTCGGCCGCCTTCTCCAGGTCGGCGTCCGCACAGACGATCGTGGCGTCGTTGCCGCCCAACTCCAGGTGGACCCGCTTGAGATGTTGGGCCGCCAGTTGCGAAATCTGGATCCCCACCTCCGTGCTGCCGGTCACCGTGACCATCTGGATGCCGGGGCTTTTGGCCAGAAAATCCCCGATCAGCACCCCAGGGCCGGTGATCACCTGGTGCGCCGCTCTGGGTAGCCCCGCTTCCTCCATCAAGGCCGCGATCTTGAGCAGAGTCAATGGACAGTCGCTCGGCGGCTTGACGATCACCGCGTTGCCCGCCGCCAGGGCCGCACCATCCTTGTGGGCGCACAGTTCCACGGGGTAGTTGAATGGCACGATCGCCGCCACCACGCCCAGCGGTTGGCGGATGGTGATGGCCAGGTGGCGCTCCTGGCCCGGCACGGCGTCCATGGGCACCACCCGGCCCAGGATACGCTTGGCCTCTTCGGCGAACCCGCGGTAGATGCGTATGGCAGCCCCCACTTCCTCCCGCGTTTGCTGGATGGGCTTGCCGTTCTCTCGCGCCAGCAATTCACTCAGCGCAGGCTTGTGGGCCTCTATCGCCTCGGCAATGCGCAACAGGAGCGCGGCACGCTTGTGGGCTGGCATCTGGCGCATGGCCTCTTTGCCCCGTTGGGCCGCCTGCAGCGCCCTCTCGGCGTCCTGCACGGTGGCCATGGGTACAGCGTCAATCACTTCACCTGTGCCTGGGTTGCGA
>DATKWP010000173.1:0-2168 GCA_035529535.1 Anaerolineae bacterium
TCCGCTCACCAACAGGGGGATGAAAACAGGCAACCAGTCACGCAGGCCCCGCACGCGGTGACCGCGCACCGCCTGGGCTTCACGGATGCGGGCCAGGCTGCGGCTCGTCTGGGGGATAAAGGTGAGGGCGATGGAGAGCACTACGCCGGCTTCGTGAAACGCGCGCGGCGTGAGCCGCACCAGGTCGCGCACCGGCGTCACCTGGTTGAAGACGGCGAAGCCACTAAAGATCGTCGTCAGGGTCAGGCCGTTCAGCGCGCCAAAGGCCAGTGCCTCCAGCGTCACTGGGCCGCCCAACAGCGGCAGCCAGGCGGGCAGACGAAAGAGCACTGTGTCGCCCAGGTGGGCAGTCAGGCCGCTGAACAGGGCAGCCATCGGCACCGCCACCGCCGCGAAGCGCAGCGACGGCAGAGCACCCCGGCGACCGCGCACCGGCGCACAGGTGGCGCCGACCACCATCGTGACCAGCAGCAACAGGACGACGTAGAATGGATTGCGGGCGGACGACGCCACCACCAGGACCGTCAAGGCCCAGAGCAGCCATGCACGCACGTCAACCATGGGCAAGATGCACCTCGAAATGGAACCTGCGCTGGAAGCGGGCCAGCGTGTGTACCATGGGCATGCCCAACAGCAAGATCAGTGCCACGTTGCCAATCGCCCGCACCAGGTCCCAACCCAGCGAAGTCGCCACGTAGAACGCTGCGTAACGGACCAGCGTCTCACCCAGGCCGATCCCCGGCGTCCAGGTCTGCTCGACCGGCCCTGCGGCAAAAGGCCAGAAGTATACGTTGATGATTGCGCCGTAGAGCAGGCCCCAGGCGAAACCGAAAACGCTGAGAACCACAATCTCCAATCTCCAATCTCCAGTGCCAGAGGCCGGTCTTTGGCCGTGAGATTGGAGATTCGAGATTTGGCCCAGCCATCCTGCGCTCATGCCGACCCATCCCGACGCGAACATCTGGTAGGGGAGCCACGGTCCCACCCCACCGGTGATCAACCCGGAGACGAGCAAGGTGAAGGCCCCCATCAGGAATCCGAAGCGGCTGCCGAAGACGTACCCGGCCAGGATGATGGGCACGAAGACGGGGGAGAAGCCACCCGGCATCGGCACGGCGACCTCGACGAAGCGCAATACGCTGGTGATGGCGACCAGGACGCCCAGCATGGCGACCGTCTTGGCACTGATAGCCTGGCCCTGTAGTTCCACGAGCAAGGCGACGAGTGAGAGTCCCACCAGCGCTGCCGTCACCAACGGAGCGTCCTGGCTATGGGCGACGCCGAGCGAGCCGGTCGCCCGCGCATCGAGGACGAAGGGGTAGACGAAGGCCAGGACGCCGATGGCGGTGCTGAGGACGTAAATGGCGGCGCTCAGGCTGCGCCGCATCAGGCAGACCTCCCACGCAGTCCAGCAACGACCAGCCAGCCCGCCAGTCCCAGGGCCACGACGCCAAAGACGACGTAGCCCAAGGGGGTGCGGCCACGTTCCTGGGCCTCAGCGGCTGCGATGGGCACAGCGACCGTATTGGTGGACGACGGGGGTGCAGTGACAGCAGATAGCGGGAGCGGAGCCGGGGTGATGGCGGGGTTTGCAGCGTCAGAAACAGCGGGGGAGGCCACAGGCTCCAGCGTGTCGGGAGGGCAGACCTCGGCAAAGGACACTATCGGGGGCGCTGTGGAGCCATCGCCCCACACCCAACCATCCACGTCGCCATCGTGCACCTGCCAGGCGCTGGCACCGACGCCGGAGATGGCCCAGGAGCCATCGGGGCGGCGGTGGGAGGAGACCCAGTAGGCACACGGGTTGCCCCGGCACCGGCAAAAGCAATCCCGCTCCGTTACGCACCCCTCGCCGCCGATGGCACAGACGCCGTACCCTAGCCCTCCGTAACCCGTGAGCACGACCTCCAGGCCGGAGCGGCGCAATAGATCCGCACTACTGATACTCTCTTCGGCGAAGGCCACGCAGGCACTGAAGACGCTCCCATCGCCGTGCACGACGACCAGCCCCGCCCGCTGCGGGTCGGGCTGCTGGGCTCGTACCGGCACCACCAGAATCAGGGCCAAGATCAAGGTTAAGGCACTGACTTTCAGATGCATCGTTCGAACTCCAGAATGATTAGTACGGAGTCCCTAACTTGTTAGGGACCACCGCGCACCCGAACAAG
>DATKWP010000174.1:0-3942 GCA_035529535.1 Anaerolineae bacterium
GCGGCGGTGCCGCCGTAGCCGGTCGTGGAGAGCGCGCCGCACGCATTGGCGAACCGCAGCGCCTCCTCCAGCGGCAGCCCCTGCACCACGTAAGCGTGGAGGAAGCCGGCGTTGAACGAATCCCCCGCGCCGGTGGTGTCCCTCACCTCTACCTTGAAGCCCGGGCTGTGAATGACCTGCCCATCCTGGAGCGACATCGCTCCACCTGGGCCACACTTGACCACCGCCAACTTGACGTGCTCGGCCAGTTTCCGCAGCGCTCCCTCCGGTTCGTTCACGCCGCTAATGGCGCAGGCCTCCGTCTCATTGGGAATAAACATGTCCACCAATCCCAGCGCCGCCAGCAGATCAGCGCCTCCCCACCTCTCCTCCGGGTCGTAGCCGCTGTCCAGCGAAATCGTGAGCCCCGCCCGCCGTGCCTGGCGGAACAACTCCGGCAGGTCCCGCTGTAACCCCTGCTGAAGGAAATAGGAGCCCACGTGCAGGTGGCTGTAGGACCGCAAGATGGGCATGTTGATTTCCCCCAGGCGCAGGAGCGGAATACAGCCCGGATACGTGATCAGCGCGCGATCCCCTGGATAGGTCAGCGAGATCGTCACCCCCGTGCGGATCACGCTGTCGCGGATCACGTGCCTGGTGCCGACGTTCAACTGGCGCAACTGGTCAACGACAAAGTCGCCGTAGTGATCTACGCCCACCTTGCCCAGGAAATCCACCTTCACGCCCAGCCGGGTCAGGCCCGCCGCACAGATAGCCGACGAACTGCCCAACACCACGTGCAGGCCGCTGGCCAGGATCTCGTGCCCCAGCGCCGGGGGCGCCAGCAGCCCGCTGACGATCATATCTATGTTCAGTTCACCAATGACGAGAACCCGTTTTTCCACGATTGTCCTCCCGCCGACTCAATGCGTAATGCGTAATCCGTAATCCGTAATCCGTTCACTGATCACCGATCTCTGATCTCTGATCTCTGATCCCTATTCCCCTCGCCAGCGCCTGGCACAGGGCGGTCACGCGCGCCATGCGCTCCCGGGCGACCGTGTTCAGGAATTCGTCGCGCCCCTCCGGCGGCAACTCCGTCGCCTCCTGCCACACCGCCCGCCCCACCGCCACCCCGCTCGCCCCGGCGCGGGCCGCGGCCGCCGCCTGGTGCAGGTAGGTCTGGAAGTCCGCCCCGCCGCTGAGCAGCACCCACGGCACTCGCGAGGCTTCGCTCAGTTCCCGGCACGCGTCCAGCCAGCCGGCCTCGTCGGGAATGGCCCCCATCCGCTCGCAGCCCCGTCTCGGGGCGTCCCCCACCCGCTCGCCGCCCCGTCTCGGGGCGTCCCCCACCCGCTCGCCGCCCCGTCTCGGGGCGTCCCCCATCCGCTCGCCGCCCCGTCTCGGGGCGTCCCCACTGTCGAGCGGGAACTCGGCCTTCAACACGTCCACGCCCGGGATGGCGGTCAACCGGCGGGCGGTCTCCACCACCACGCGGCGCCGCTCCTGGGGCGCCAGGCGCGGCTGGGCCGGGTCTGCCGAGTAGGAGAGCGGCTCCAGGAACAGCGGAATTTCCGCCTCCTGGCAAGAGGCCGCCACCTGGCGCACGAGCGCTTCGATCTGGGGCGCGGTCGGCGCGTCGGGGTGATAGTAGACCAGCAACTTGACCCCGTCCGCCCCACTCCGCACCGCCCGCTGGGCGTCCCAGCCAGGCAGAAGCCCGCTCACGCGGGCGGTGCGCTCACCCGTGTAGCCGGTGCGCTCCAGGGCCAGGATCAGCCCGGTCGCACCGGGCAGCACGCCTGCCGCGATCACCGGGGCCGCGCCGTACTCCGGGTCCACCAGCACGGCAGAAGCCGCCGGAGCCAGCGCGGCCACCACGGCCTGCTTGAAGGCGACCAGGGCCTCGTCGGAGACGGCAGCAGGATCCGCAGGGTTCAGCGCCCGGCGCAGGTTGTTGCGGTGGTCTATGGCCAGGATCGAGAATACTCCCCTGCCCGTGGCACACCGCTGCAGCCGGCGCAGTTTGCCCGTACTAGGCATCGCCATTGCTTCTTCTCACCCACCCTCCCGCAGGTTCGCTTAACCTGCGGGAGGGTAGGAAGGACCTCCTACACTTCCAGGTGCTTGAACTGCGGGAGATAGTCGCGGTTCTGCCGGAACATCTCGTTGACCATCTCCTTGATCTCCGCCAGCGAGAGCACCGCCGCGGTCAGCGGGTCGTTGGCGATGGCCTGGAAGGCCAGGCGCGGGTTGCCGGTCAACGCCGCCTCGACCGCCATCTCCTCGACCATCACGTTGACGTGGGTCAGCGCCGCGCACTGAGGAGGCAGCGGCCCCACAGGCACGGGATGGAAGCCGCCTCGGTCCACGTAGACCGGCACTTCCACACACGCCCCTGCGGGTAGGTTGGTGACCAGCCCGGCGTTGGGCACGTTGCCGTTGAACGAGAAAATCTCTCCGCCCTTCAGCGCGTTGATGATGGAGGCAGCGTACTCGTGCCCGCGCTCCAGGCTGATCGGCGTGTCCTGGGCGAACCACTTCCTCGCCTCGTCCTTCCAGGTGCGGTCGGCGTCCTGGTATTCTTTCAGGATGTAGGCGTACTCGCCGGGGTTCCACCCCGTGCCGTGTGTGCAATACTTTTCGATCAGGTCGGGCCGCTTGCGGAACCACCAGTTGTATTCCGAGTTGTGCCCGCTGGACTCGGTCGGGTAGTAATCCAGGTGCAGGAACATCTCGTTGCGGACGATCTCCTCGTTGTAGATAGCGGGGTTCTCCATAACCGCCTTGCGGATCAGCGGGTAGGCGTCCTTGCCATTCCACTCGTACTTGAGATACCAGGCCTGGTGGTTGATGCCCGCACAGGTGTAGGTGATCTCTTCGTACGGCGCGCCGATCCAGCCAGCCAGCATCATGGCCGTCCCCTGCACGCTGTGGCATAGCCCCGTGAGGCGGATGAACGACTCGCGCTGCATGGCCCGGCATAGCATGGCCATGGGGTTGGTATAGTTCAACAAAACCGCGTCAGGGCAATAGCGCTCCATGTCCTTGACGATGCTCACCATCACCGGGATGGTGCGCAGCGCACGAAAGATGCCCGCAGGGCCGCGCGTGTCGCCGATGTTGGTATCCACCCCGTACTTTTTGGGAATTTCGATGTCGTAGCGCCACACCTCGGTCCCGCCGGCCAGGATGGTGCACAGCACGGCGTCGGCTCCCCTGAGCGCCTCGACGCGGTCCATGGTCGCCTCAACCCTGGCCGGATATTTGCCCATATCTACGATGCGCTGCACCGACTTTCGGGCGAACTCGAGCCGCTCGGCGTTTATGTCCATCAGCGCCAGCGTCGCATCTTTCAGCAGCGGGAAAGTGAGCACGTCCCGCACCAGGCCGCGCGTAAACCCCAGACTACCCGCACCGATGAAAGCAATTTTCGTCATAATCTACTCCTTTTTTTAGAAACCCGGTTTTTCGGAAAAAACCGGGTTTCTTCTTCACAGCCCAGGGATCAAGCGCTGGGCATTCCGCACGTACAGTTTGTCCAACACGTCGTCCGGCAGATGGAGGGCATCCACCTTCCAGCGCCCCCCGAGGGGGTAACCAGGGTATTCGATCTGGCGGGCGCCGGTCTCGAAAAATGCCCAGTGGGCGTCGTAAAAGCGCTCGATCTCCGCCGCATCCTCCTCCCCGGCATCCTCGAAGGCGTCCCAGCCCAGCACCAGGTCGGTACCGAAGATGAGGCGCTCCTGGTGTTTCAGGAAAAAGGCGCGCGCTTCTTCGGCCGGGTGGCGGCCGATCTCGCCGATGCGGGCACAGGTGTCCACGTCCAAGTTCGGGTAGCGGTCGAGGCAACCGTCCACGTAGGCCAAATTCTCCGGGTATTCGCCCAGGTGCGCGCCGATGAAGATGGTATCGGGGTGCCGCTCGAGGACGCGGTTGCGCTGGGCCAGCAACGTGTCGTGG
>DATKWP010000175.1:0-2520 GCA_035529535.1 Anaerolineae bacterium
CCCCCAGGAGGAGACCCCATGACCCAAGCCATGACCGACGCGCAATTCCTGGGCCGCCTGGGCTACCTGTCGGCCGGCAACAACGGCTACCACAACGGCGCCCCCAGTGCCGAGGCCGAGGCCATCGACGCGGACATCGCGGCGGGGATGCGCTGCCGTCGTTGTGGCGGGCGCTGCACCTACGCCGGTTGCCACCAGCCGCACACAAGCTACATCGCGCTGGCGGTATGCACGAACCCGACCTGCGGGTTCGAGAACGAGTTCTAGCATGAAAACCACGCTGTTCGATGTTCGCCTGATATGTTGCAATTGCGGCAAGGGTTCCACGTTCAAATTCCCTTTTGGGACTGAGCTGGAGCCGAAACCGTATTTCACAGGAACTCGGGCCAGAATACCCACCGATTCAGCGCCGGGCTGGAGGACGGAGACTGTGACGTGCCCGCGCTGTGGCAGCGACAGAATCGGATAGGAGGCGCCATGTACTACCATGCCTGCGGCCAGCCTGTAGTCCTCGGAGACACGCACGTCGGATACTGCTCCTTTTATCTCACCCTCGTGGACGGCGAACCCGTCCGCTACTGCCCCAGGTGCGGCAAACGCATCTGGGTAGAGACGTTGATCTATTCTCACGAGCCGCCCGTGCCGGTTGAGGACGAATGGCTGGCCGCATACCTGGACCAGCAGGACACGCTGCGCTGCCTGGAGGCGGTGCTGTGAAAGGAGAGAAGAGAACGTGACAACAATTGTCAGGCTCACTGGATGCAGGGTCAATGCTGTCCGCGCCGATATGCTCAAAAGTAGGGTCAAGGTCACATTTGAGACATATCTCGATGACGAGATGCTTGAGGCAAAGCGACTCCTGGCGCTTCTGGCTGTCGATGAGTCGCCAGTCGATCTCGTAATCACAGAACAGCAGATGCGCCTACCATTCCAGGTCAAGGTAGCCGGCCAGCTCGGCGCACAGCGCCCCCCAGGGGAATCGTGACCCAATCCCGCGACTACCTCACCATCCGCGACATCCAGGTACGCCACAGCACCGCTTGCCGTGATTGGGTATGCGGCACCTGCGGGAGCAAGCTCGTCACCCGTTACTATGCTGATAGGCTCTGGTGGCGTACCGAGTGTGCGGCCATGTCCGCCCACGACGACCAGGCGTTCATCCATCAGAGCACCTACGAGTACCTGCAACACCGTGACTATTTCGACGCAGCCGAGGCGCAGGACGTACTCGCCCACCTGCCCGCCGAGCTGCAAGCGGCGATACAAGCCGCAGAATGAAAGGAGAAAGAGCACGTGCCCATCAAATCCCTGACGAACCGCGCCCCATCGTTTCCAGAGATCGGACAGCTCCGAAAGGGAGCCGAAAAGCCCGAGAAGGGCATCGGACGCGACCTGGATCACTTCCGGTTCACGTCCGACATTCCCGAGGTGGTCGAGAAATTCGCCGCCGCCTACAACGGCGACCCCCGCCTCGTCAACGTGTTCCTGCCGTTCCAGTACGTCGATGAGAACTGGGAAGCCTGGCAAGAGCACTGGGTAGCCGGTGGCCTGAAGCATCGCTGTGACGGGGAGTTCGTCGTCAGGATGCAGAAAGGCGACGGCACGTACGCCGACCCCGAACCCGGCACCGTGTCCTGCCCCGGCAACTGCAAGCCCACTGGCCGCCTGAAGGTGATCATCCCCGAGCTGAAGCAACTGGCCTACGTCACAGTGTTGACCGGCAGCAAGCACGACATTGCAAACCTGGACGCCCAGCTCCGTGCCCTGGAACAACTGCGGGGCAACCTGCAAGGCATCCCGCTCCAATTGCGGCGGGGCAAGAAAACCATCAGCACCCCCATGCCGGGCGGGAAGCGTGGCCGCCGTGACTCCTGGCTCCTGTCCATTGAGGCCGCGCCGTCGTGGGTGGAACTGCAACTGGCCGCCCAGGAAGCGGCTGCGATCCCACAACTTCCCGCTCCCGCCACCCCCGACGTGCCCGATGGCGCCTTCATCGTCAACGGCAAGACGGGCGAGGTGCTGAGCGGTGGATGCGACGCGAACTGCGCTGAAGCTTGCGGCCCCGACTGGGACGACGTGCCGGACCAGGACGAGGGCGTGGCGGACGAGCCAGAAGGCGACGAGGGCGACTTCGACCCGCCACCCGACTTCCTGCTGGCCGTGATTCCGAAGGGCAAGCACCAAGGAAAGACGTTGGGAGAGCTGCTCACCGAAGACCCCAACTATGTCCAGTGGATTTCGACGAGCGCCCAGGACGAAGACATCAAACTGTGCGCCCAGGCTGCGCTGGCATGGCACAAGGAAACGCAGCCTGAATTGTGGTAATCCCACACCCGCGCCGGCGCTGGCGGAAAGGCAGGCGACCATGAGGTCCACCACACCAGCTACCGAGTCAGCCCCGGCGCGGACACCTGACGAAAGGCTAGTCCGATGTGTCACCTGATCACTCAACAATTCGCGTCTGAATTCCATGCGGTCGGTGCATCCCCCCCCACCCATCAATGCTCATACCGCGATTGT
>DATKWP010000176.1:0-2534 GCA_035529535.1 Anaerolineae bacterium
GACCTACAACGACCTGCCTCAGGAGATCGTGGACGAGATCATCCTGGTGGACGATGTGAGCCAGGACGAGACGGTGGAGATCGCCCGTCGCCTGGGCTTGAAAGTCGTGATTCACGTCCAGAACACCGGGTATGGGGGAAATCAGAAGACCTGCTATCTGGAGGCGCTGAAGGATGGAGCGGACATCGTGGTCATGCTGCATCCGGACTACCAGTACGATTCCAGGTTGGTCCCTGAGTTGATCCAGCCGATTCGGGAGGGAAAGGCCGACTTGGTGTTGGGATCCCGAGTACTGGGCGGTGGTACTCTGGCGGGAGGGATGCCCATCTATAAGTACATATCGAACAGGTTCTTGACACTGGTGGAGAATCTGGCGTTCCGAAAGCGGCTCTCAGAGTACCACACCGGCCTGCGGGCCTACAGCCGGCGCTTCCTGGAGACGGTTCCCTTCCTGTTGAACTCGGACCGGTTTGTGTTCGACAGTGAGATCCTGGCCCAGGCCGTGGCTTTCGACTTCGAGATCACTGAAATCGCCGTGCCTACCCGTTACTTCGAAGAGGCATCCTCGGTCGGACTGAAGGATGGCATCGTGTACGGCGTGGAGACCTTGTGGGTGGTTTCGAAGTACCTGCTGAACCGATGGGGGATTTGCAAGGGCGATCAGTTCCAGAAGAGGCTTTCTGAGATCGTGAGCAGGTATCACTCGCCCACCATTTTCCGCCACGAGGTGGATACGTAGGCTGCCTTTGACCCCGGCAGGCCCTGGCGTGGGTGTGTGAGGAGGAACCGACTATCATGATCAAGGCCATCCTCTTCGACCTTGGGGACGCGATCATGGTCGGGGAGAGCGAGGAAACGGACGAAACCCAAGCCTACGGTGGTCCGTGGAGTTCTTGTTGCAGTTCCTGAGGAGAGATCGGCCCCCGGCGTACTACCGTGGGCGACGCCCCGGTCAGGTCTATCACCGTGGAGGCGATGCCGCCGGGACAGCGGCCTCCGTCCAGGATGAGGTCTATCCGCCCCTCAAGGTACCCCAGGACCTCCTCGGCCGTCACGGGGTCTGGCCGCCCCGACAGGTTGGCGCTCGTTGTCGCCAGTGCACCCCCCGCGGCGTGGAGTAGCCGCAAAACAAACTCGTGATCCGGCACCCGGACCGCCACATTGGGCCCACCAGCGGTGATTACATCTGGTACGCTGGGGCTGCGCCGCAGGATGATGGTCAGAGGGCCTGGCCAGAACCTGTCGGCCAGTGACCAGGCCTCAGGAGGGATGTCCTCCGCCACCTTCTCCAGGCTCTCGGCGCTGTCCAGTAGTATGGGGATGGGCCTACTTCGAGGCCTGCCCTTCACGTGGTAGATCTGCTCCACCGCCAGGGGCAGAGTGGTAAGAGCTCCCACCCCGTAGACAGTATCCGTGGGAAACGCCACCAGACCACCCTGTTTCAGTACCTGTAGGGCCTGCTCTAGGGCTCTCGGGTAGGTGGTGGGCATGATTTCTGTACGTGTCGGTTTGCGCATCGGTCGTACCTCTCAGGTGACGATGATCGCCACCCTATCCAGCCCGGCCAGGTCCCTTACCAGGGCTACCGTGGCTGCCGGGAACTGCACCCGTGCCAGCTCGTTCACCGCCGAGGCCTGGGTAGCGCCAATCTCCAGGCAGATCATGCCTGGGGGCTGGAGACACGGCCCCGCTTGTTCCAGGAGACGGCGGAAGAGGTCCAGGCCATCGGGTCCTCCGTTCAGCGCACTCAGCGGCTCGTATTGGGTGATGTCGGGCGCCAGGTCTTTCAGTTCATGCTGGGCGACGTAAGGAAGATTGGCCACGATGAGAGCAACGGGTTCGAGCAGCGGCTCCAGCAGGTCACCCAGGAGGAGATGAACTCTGTCCAGCACGTTGTGGTTCCGGCAGTTGTTCTCGGCCACCACGAGGGCATCTGACGAGCTATCAATGGCGTAGATCTCGGCCCACGGCAGGTTGACGGCCAGGGCCACAGCCACCGCCCCACTACCCACACCCACTTCCGCTAGCAGGGGCACTCGTTTCTGGCGAGCGATGGTCAGCGCTACCTCTACCAGGGTCTCCGTCTCAGGGCGCGGGATGAGGACGCGGCGGTCAACCTGTAGGTCCAGGCCGAAGAACTCTTTCTGGCCGGTGATGTAGGCCACAGGTTCGTGTCGTAGCCGGCGGGCCACCAGGGATCTGAAGGTCTCATCGGTTGCTTCCTGCGGCTTCTCGTCGAGTCTGGCGTACAGTTCGCTCCTGGTGGCCCCCAACGCGTGAGCCAGCAGCACCTCGGCGTCGAGTTGAGGTGACTCGATACTAGCTTCGGTCAGGGACGTGGTGGCCCAGGCCAGGAGTTCGCGCATGTTGCTCAATGGTGTGCCTCGAGGTGTCGGTGCCCCCACTTCGTTGGCAAGCAAAACAGGCAGCCGCCTGCCTGCACAAATGACTGCCTGTCTTCCCGATCATGGATGGTTCCTCTGCGATGCCGATTCAGCCCGCCTCTTGCAGTGCAGCTGCCTGATCGGCGCTGC
>DATKWP010000177.1:0-8995 GCA_035529535.1 Anaerolineae bacterium
TTCCGGGAGTGAGACGGTGAACTGGATCTGCTTCTCCTGGGCGCGGCTGCTCATCAGATCGCATACCTCGCGCAGGGACTCTGCCAGGTTGACCGGCTCCAACTCGACGCGCTGGTTGGGGTTCTGCAGGCGGGCCAGGTCTAACAAGTCGGCGATGAGGTCCAATTGGGCGGAGGCCCGCTGTTCGGCTCGCACCAGGTACTGTCTTTGCTGCTCGGGGGGGATGTACCCATCCAGAATCAAGCGCAGGAAACTCTGGATCGCGGCGATGGGCGCGTGCAACTCGTGCGCTACCGTGAGCGTGAAAGATGACTTGACGCGGTCCAACTGCTCCAACTCCATTTTGCGTCGCTCCAGGCCCTCTTTCTCTGCTTCTACCTGTGCCAACTTTCTGGCCTCCCGGCCCAGCCGCCGCCGCTCCAGTCCCTGATGCACCGCCAGGACCAGCGTGTCGGCGTCGAAGGGCTTGGCGATAAAGTCGTACGCTCCCTCTTTGATCGCCTGGACCGCCAGTTCGATCGTGGCGTAGCCGGTGATGATGATGCAGATGATGTCAGGATCGAACGCGGTGATCCACTTGAGCAACTCCATGCCGCTGATGCCCGGCATCATGACGTCCAACAATACCAGGTCAAATCGTCTGGACTGCACCTGCTGCCAGCCTTCTTGTCCGGTAGCCGCCACGATCACTTGATGTCCCTCACGGCTCAACACCCGGCGACACCCCTCACGGATGCCCAACTCATCGTCAATCACCAGAATGGTGGCGGGTTCTAACTCCATATCCACCCCTTGAGACCTCACACGTTCCGCCCGCTCGGTATAGTTGTTCACGATAATCTCATCTACTGAATCCTCCATTCGCCGCTCACGATCACCGGTTTCCCATCCAGGAACAGGTCTGCCTGCGGCTGCACGAAGTCGTCGTGCAGGTCAGATTCCACGCGCCCTCCCATGTGCAGGTTGTCGCCGATGGCGAGGTGGACCGTGCCCTTGATTTTCTCTGCCTCGAGAACGTTATCGGGCCTGCGGGCATTGGGGTTGGCGCCGATCCCCAGTTCCGCCAGGTTGCGCCGCGCTTTGCAGGTCGGGTCATCGCTCCCCAGGTCGAGCAAGCGGCGAAATTCGTCCCCGACCGCCCCTCCACCCAGCACTTTTACGACCTCTCCTTTCTCGAAGCGGAAGCTCATGTCTTCGGACAGGCGGGGATACCAGCCAGCCGGGGCCACCAGGCTGCCTTCGCCCGTTCCCTCGACCGGGACGGCGAAAGCCTCTCCCCCTGGCAGGTTGCCCCACGCCCCCTTGACCCGGTAGAGACCCGTATCCGCATTCCCCGGTCGCCCCCTCAGGCTGAAGCGCAGGTCCGTGCCGTGCGAGCTGCGGACGACGACCTCGGTCGCACCGGTCAGCAGGTCAGCGAACGCCCGGCAATCCGCCGCGATCTGCTCATAATCCGCCGCCATCGGCCCACCAGCCTCGAACATGCGGGCCTCAAAGGACGGCATGCTGGCGACCCGTGCCCCTGCCTCTACCGCCCCAGCGCGGGCATCCGTGTGCGTGAGCGAATAGGTGGTCAGGGCGATGGCCACGTCGGCTTCGCGCATGCGGGCACCCACGGACCGGTCTGGCTCCGTGCCGTGTTGGCCGGTCGCCGGGAAGGGCAGCAGTTGGACGGAACAGCCAGGGAAGTTCTCTGTGGCGATGTCAGCCACCAGCCGGGCCAGCAGACTGCGCTCCAGCATGTCTTCCAGTTCGGCCGGACTCATCGCTTGCCAGTCTTCGGCGCGGGGTAGGTCCGTCACGACGAGCAGCCGCTCGCCAGGTTTGAGCCCCATGTTCACGCGCAGCATATCGGCCACGCCTCGAGCGATGGCTTCTTTCTTGGGCCAACTCATGGGCGATCCTCCTGTTCAGTATCCCGGCGCGCCGATGGTGCGACACAGGTCCACCAGTTCGGGGTGCACGTAGCGCCCGTTTTCTTCGATCTGTACCGGGTGACTCCCGGCGTCATTCAGCCACACCGATGGGTTGAGCACCACGCCGTCGGCGTGGGCGGGCGATCCATAGGCAGGCGCGCCGACCCCGAACTGCATGCAGCCGAAGATTCGTTCATCCTCCAGGATGCGCCCGCTGGGGCGCGTGACTCCCGGGTTGAAGCCGTAACAGGCGTGGTCCATCAGGTAGCCCTGGGGATGCCCAAGACACTCCAGCCACCGGGCGTAGATCGTCGCCTCTGTCCCTCCCTCGATGCGTTTCACGTACCCTCCTTCGATGGTCAGGCGAACCGGCGTGTGCAGCACCCCCAGTTCGGCCGGAGGCCACAGCGTCCCATCGAAGACCAACACCCCTTCGAAACTCTCGCGATAGGCCATAAAGCCCGATTGCCCACCTAGCATCTGGGGGAAACCCCCTGCGGCTGGCGGCGGCTCCCAGAAAGGGTCGCCCGCCTTGTCCACCCGCATGGTCAGATCGGTGCCGGCCGGGCTGGTGACGCGGATGGTCTCGGCGGCCTGCGAGAGTTGATAGAGGTGGGTCGTCATCGCCTGCAGGGGAGCGTAGTGTGTGCGTCCAATCGTGCGCACCATCATACTTACGTCCATCCCGGTCAGGCAGACGTAGATGCAACCGTTCTGGATGGCGGCGTGGTAGGCGGGGCTATATAGTTGATAGGCCACCGCAAAGTCAATCCACACGTCGGCCCCCAAGACCGCCTTGACCACCGGCGTGGGCGGCTCCTGCATGGGGACAGGCAGCGTCGGATACGTGATGATCGTTGGCACCCCACCGACAGTATAGACCGCCCCGGCCGTTGCTCGTACCACGCGACCATCCACGGCCGTGTCGGCCGTGATGAGCACCTGCTGGCCCGGCTTCACCGGGCGGACCTCTGTCACTAACTTGTGGGCAGCCAGCGCCAGTTCAATCCCGTAGTATTCATCACGAGGTTCCGTGCCCAGCGTGAATTCCATGTTATGCCCTCCTTCTCGCGATTTCTTCGATGGGGACGTAGTCAATGTCGAAACCAAAGTAGCGCGGGCCAGACGCTTCGTTCAGTCCGAACTCTGTGCGGAAGGCTTCCAGTCCTTTCATTCCTACCGCCACCACCGCATCACCCTCTTTGAGAAGGGTGTTGGTCGTTCCGTCCCCACCTTCTTTGTAGGCCAGTGTGAGCAAGTCTGGGCTGCAGACCCACGGCGCACCGTTCAACCACGAGACGTGGTTCTCGTTCTTGAACCATACATCCAGCGTCTGCCCCGCGTGGTCACCGGTGCCTTTGATGTGCGTGGTGCCGAACATGTAGCCACCCCGGTCCTCCCATTCTTTGCCGGTGACCACCCCCTCGAAGAGACGCCAGCCGCCAGTGGCTTCCAGCGCTGCATCAAGCGGGTCTTGGCCACGTTCTCGTGCCTGGCGCATGGCCCGCCCGATGGCCAGGCATTTGGTGAGCGTGCCACGGATGACGATCTCCTTCATCTCCCGGCCGGGCAACGGGGTCGCCGCCATCATGGTGTTGCCGTAGGCGGCCACGGCCAGCATTTTGCCGATCCGCTCCAGCATGTGGGGGTTGACCGTGTATTTGACGAGCGCCACGTTGCCCCAGCGGTCCACGCTGGAGAAGGGCCAACTGTGCTTGCCATACAGGTAGGGTGTCCCCTGCATTTCGTCGGGGATGGCGCGGCCCGCGTAATCGCCGTCCACCACCGGGATGCCCAGGCGCGCGCCGGTGACCAGGGGGCCGGGCGTGTTCCCTGCCCCCAACTCGGCCGCCACGACGCAGCCGATCGGTTTGCCCAGGTAACTCTGCAGTTCCTTGACCGCTTCTTCCATGGCGCGCTCACCGAATTTGTCCACCAGCCCCAGCCGCTCGATTTCGTCCAGCGTCTCCTGCGAGGTCGGCGCGAGCGATCCCATCCCATAGGTCGTGATCGTCACCGTCTCGTCGGGGACGTCGTCCGCGTCCACCCATTCCAGCGCGATGCCATCCTGCAGCGCTTCTCTGAGCATTTCCCTGCCCCAATCCACCCGCCCCCCGCCGCCGGTTCCCATAAACAGGCAGCCTCGGACAAAATCTTCACAGTCTCGCAGCGTTTCCAGCCTTCCGCGTGGCATAGTGTGTCTCCTCCTGATTGTGGTCTGATAATATACCCGGACAAGTCCGGGCATCCGGATGCCTCAGGCAGGCGTAGAACGAGATGGCATCTTGCCCAGCGCTTCCAGGTGGCAGGCCACCAGGTGGCCATTGCCGATCTCGGTGAGAGCGGGCTCCACCTGTGTGCAGGTTTCCATCGCCTGGGGACAGCGCGGATGGAAGGTGCAGCCCGGCGGCGGATTGGTGGGGTCAGGCACGCCGCCTTTCAGGATGATCCGCTCTCTCCGCATTTCAGGGTCCAGTATGGGGGCTGACATCAGCAGCACCTGCGTGTATGGGTGACGCGCTCCCCCGCTAAAGACGGACTCGGTGGCGCACAGTTCCACCACCTTGCCCAGGTACATCACGGCGATACGGTCGCTGACGTGCTGGACCACGCTCAGATCGTGAGAGATGAACAGATAGGTGAGCCGTAGTTGGCGCTGCAGCGTTTGCAGCAGGTTGATGATCTGGGCCTGCACCGACACGTCCAACGCCGACGTCGGCTCATCCAGGACGAGGAACTTGGGATTGAGCGCCAGCGCCCGGGCGATGGCCAGGCGCTGGTTCTGCCCGCCGCTGAATTCGTGGGGATACCGGTACAGAATCTCGCCCGGCATGCCCACCTGTTCCAGCAGTTCGCACGCCCGTGCGACCAACACCTCACCGCGTAACGTCGTGTGTGCCCGCAGCGGTTCGGCGATGGAGTTGAGCACGCTGAAACGGGGGTCGAACGAGGAATACGGGCTCTGGAAGACCATCTGCATGTGCCGGCGGTAGGCCCGCATCTCGCCCCGGCTGAGGGGAACGATGTCCCGTCCCTCGAACAATATCTGGCCTGCCGTCGGGTGGATGAGGCGCATGATGGCCCGTCCGAGCGTGGTCTTGCCGCACCCGGATTCCCCAACCACCCCCAGCGTCTCCTGCTGGCCAATGGACAGGTCCACGCCGTCGAGGGCGCGCACCCGCCTCTGGCGCTGGCTCAGGAGGCCGTGCCGCGAAACGAAATGCTTGGTCAGCCCACGTACTTCGATCAAGGGGGTTTCGCTCACGCCTCACCCTCCTCACGTATAGAGATGGCAGGCCACCTCGTGCTCCTCCGAGCCGGCGGAGACCATGGGCGGTTTTTGTGCCCGGCAGTTTTTCCTGGCCTCAGGGCAGCGGGGAGAGAAGGCACATCCCGGTGGCAGGTGGAGGCCGTCGGGCACGCTGCCTTCGATGGACTGCAAGGCTTGCCCGCGCTGGGCAGGGCGGGGCAGCGCCGCCAGCAGCCCTTGCGTGTAGGGATGCTTCATCCGGTACAACACGTCGTCGGTCTTGCCAGTTTCGACGATGCCGCCCGCGTAGGCGACCCCGACCCGGTCACAAGTTTCCGCCACCACCCCCAGGTTGTGGGTGATGAGGAGCACGGACACCCCCTGCCTGCCCTTCAGCTCGGCCAGCAGCGCCAGGATCTGGGCCTGGATGGTCACGTCCAGCGCTGTCGTCGGTTCGTCGGCGATCAGGAGTTCGGCGCCCGAGGAGAGGGCCATGGCAATCATCACCCGCTGTTGCATGCCACCGCTCAACTCGTGAGGATAGGTACGGAAGATGCGGGACGGATCGGGCAGGCCCACGGCCGCAAACATGTCCAACGCCCGTTGGCAAGCCTCGCTCTTGCTGGTCGCGATGTGCTGTTGGATGACCCGCGTGACCTGGTCGCCGACCGTGAAGACAGGGTTCAACGAAGCCGAAGGGTCCTGGAAGATCATCGCAATCCGCCCGCCTCTGATCTTTCGCATCTCGGCCTCGCTCTTCCGGAGCAGGTCTTGACCGCGGAAGCGTATGCTTCCTCTCACAATCTCGCCGGGATGGGGCACCATGCGCAAGATTGCCAACCCTGTCACCGATTTGCCACAACCGGACTCGCCCACCAGGCCAAACATCTCGCCCCGCCGCACGTCGAACGTCATGCCGTTGACGGCGTACACCAGCCCGGCGTACGTCTTGAAGCGGACGTACAAATCTTCGACGTGGAGCAGATGGTCGTTCATGCGACTGCCCTCCGTGTGCGAGGGTCGGCCACGTCGCGCATCGCGTCGCCCAACAGGTTGAAGGCCAGCGTGACCAGGAAGATAGCGGCACCGGCGGACCCGGCAAACCATGGCCGCTCGATGAAGTAGATGCGTCCCGTGCTGATCATTTCGCCCCAATCAGGGGTCGGCGGCCGCACGCCCAGGCCGACGAAACTGATGGCTGCACCCGTCAGAATGGCCGAGCCGATGTCCATGGTGGCCTGCACCAGCACCGGCGCCAACACGTTGGGCAATATGTGCCGCACGATGATCGTCACATCGCTCACTCCAATGCTGCGCGCGGCCTCGACAAAGTACTGCTCGCGCAGCGACAGCGTTTGTGCCCGCACCAGCCGGGCATACCAGGGCCACCAGGTAAAGGCGATCGCGATCATGACGTTGATGAAGCTGGGGCCGAGCGCCGCGGCGATGGCGATCGCCAGCAGCAAGGGGGGGAAGGCCAGGAACATGTCAGTGATGCGCATGATGAGGTTGTCTATCCAACCGCCATAGTATCCGGCGGTGGCGCCCAGCGGGATGCCGATGACGCTGGCCACGGTGACCACCAGGAACCCGATGCTGAGCGAACTGCGCCCGCCAAACAAGATGCGAGCCCACACGTCCCGCCCCAAGTAGTCGGTACCCAGTGGGTGCGCCGAACTGGGGGGCCGGAACTTTTCCAGGATGTTGGGATCGCCCCGTCCCTGCCCCGCGTAGGGGGTGAGCAGCGGTGCCAGGATCGCACCCAGGACAAACAGGACAATCACCACCAGGCTGAGGACCGCCAGGATGTCCCGCCGGAAGGCTTGCAGCATCAGGCGGTATTCCCTGAAACGGGCTGTACGGTGCTCCGTCTGCAATCCCGCGCGTTCGACGTTGGGTGTCGTAGCCATAGCCCTTCGTTCTCCCTACTGCAACGTGACCCTGGGATCAATCATCGCCTGCACCAGGTCCAGGAACAGGTTGATGAAGACGTAAAAGACGGTGACGACCAACGTGACCGAGACGATGACCGGGAAGTCAATGCTGAGCACGGCGTTGGTCACGTAGGTGCCCAGCCCGGGCCAGGAAAAAATCACCTCGACCAGCAGCGCACCAGTCAACGAATAGACGAACGAGAGGCCGAGCACAGTGATGGTGGGAATGATGGCATTCTTCAGCGCCAGGACGAACAGAACGGTGCGTTCCGGAAGGCCAGAGACCCGCGCTGCCAGGATGTATTTCTCGTTCAACACCTCGATCATCGTCGAGCGGGTCATGCGGATGGTCAGGCCAATGGCGTAAGTCCCCAACGTAAAGGCGGGCAGGATGATGTGGCTGAGTGCATCCTTGAAGGCCACCCAGTTGCCAGTAACCGCCGTGTCAACCAGGTAAAAGCCCGTGATCCGCGTCACCGGGTGGTAGAGGGCGATTTCGGTAGAGACCCGGCTTCCCAGTGGGAGGAGCCCCAACCGCTTGAAGAACAAGAGTTGCAGCAACAATCCCAACCAGAACGTGGGCATGGAGACGCCGGCGATGGAAAAGAGGCGAGTGATGTGATCCAGCGGCCCCCCCTTGCGGGCTCCGGAGAGAACGCCGAGAGGGATCCCGATCACGATCGCCATCACCATGCCGGCCAGCACCAATTCCATGGTCGCAGGCAGGAAGGTTTTGAGGTCAGTGGCCACGGGTTGGTGTGACCGTACCGACGTGCCCAGGTCACCCCGCAAGAGAGAACGCATGTAACGCAGGTACTGCTCGTACAGGGGGCGGTCGAGCCCCAGTTGTTGGCGGGCCTTGGCGATTTGTTCTTGGGTAGGATGCGACCCCACCCAGGCAGCGGCTGGATCGGAGGGGATGATACGGGCGATGATGAAGGTGATGATGGAGACGCTGACGAGCACGAGCACCGCCATCGCCAGCCGCCGGATGACGTACTCCCACTTGTGCATCGCGTCACTTCCTCGAGAGCCTTGAGTTAGCCGGCTGACCTGGTGTAAGGTGTAGGGGTACAGCATCGCTACGCCCCTACACCTCCTTGCTGCCTGCCTATTGCCCTTGGGTCAGTTGGTAGACGAAGACGACGTGCGGATACGCCGGGTTGTCTGCGTATCCCTTGACGTCGGCGCGGGCGATGTGGGTGTTGCCCAGGTCGTAGAAGTAGAGCGCCACGGCGTCATCTATCAGGATTTGTTGGGCCTGAATGAACATGTCCGTCGCCTTGGCGCGGTCGCTGCCGGAAAGTTCATAGGCAGTGTCAATCAATTGGTCGTATTCCGGGTTGCTGTAGTAGGCAAGGTTGAATAGGATCTCCTCCTCCGAGTGGAACATGCTGTATAGGAAGGAATACGGCGAGATGTAATCGGGCCACCAGTACATCACGAGGACGTCTTGGGCGTTCTGAGGATCCGACTTGCTCAGGTCCCACTGTGCTTCCCAATTCATGCCCTGGATCTCCAGTTCGATGCCCAGTTTGGCCAAATCCGCCTTCCACAGTTCGCCCAGTTGCTGCTCGTCCAGGTCGCCGGCAGCGTAGGTAAGCAGCAGTTTGAACCCACCGTCCGGATAGCCCGCCTCAGCCAGCAGTTGCTTGGCCTTTTCCAGGTCGTAGGAATACTGGAGGAGGTCGTCGCTATGTCCCCACATGCCGGCCGGCACCGGCCCGTGGGCCTGGTTCGCCCGATCTTGCATCACCCCTTCGATGAACTGGGCATAAGGGAAACTGTAGGACAGCGCCTGGCGGACCAACTTGTTGTCCAGGGGGGGCTTGTGCGTGTTCAGCAGGCCCAGCAGGTTCTGATAACTGGGGTTGCTGTAGACGACCAGGTCGTCG
>DATKWP010000178.1:0-2163 GCA_035529535.1 Anaerolineae bacterium
AGATCGGGGGCACGGTCTCATATCTCGTTGGGCAGGTCCAGAAACTCGACCTCCACGTCGAACCGGTCCCTGATCACGTCCCCCAGGGCCAGCACGCCCAGTTTCTCCGTGTTGTAGTGCCCACCCGCGACGAAGCTGATCCCTGCCTCGCGAAACAGCTCCCGGTTCCACTCGTGGGGCTCCCCTGTGATGTACAGGTCTACCCCTTCACGGATCAGCCCCTCCATGTCGCCAGGGTTGGGCGCGCCCTTGCCGCTCAGGGCCACGACCCGCCGGACCTCCGCCGGCCCGAAGAGGTAGCTGGCGCGGAGCTGGCCGAACATCCGCGCACACTCCTGGGCCAGGTGGTTCAGGTCCACCGGCCTTTCGAACTCCCCGTACCACCCCCAGCCACCTTCACCATAAGGCTCTGTGGACTGGGCACCCATCCCTTTAATGATCAACACGTTGTGACCGATCTCGGGGTGGCTGTCCAGGAGATAGTGGTAGGCGATCAGGGAAAGCTCGTGCTCGACTAGGAAGCGCAGCCGCTGCGTGAAGATGGTGTCCAGGAGCATGCCCCCTGGCAGGTTCATCCCGTGGTGCACCAGGAGGGCATCGGCATTGCGGGCCACGGCCTCCTCGAAGAGAGACAGGCTGGCGCTGACGCCGGTGGCGAGGAGCTTGACTTCCTCCTTGCCTCTCACCTGGAGACCGTTGGGCATGTAGCGGTCTTTGTCCCCCGCGTCGCCCATGAAGTCGTGGAGGAAAGCCATCATATCCTGCAGGGTAACCATGGTGTCCCCCCCATGCTTCGCTTTTGTTACCTGTGTCCCCATGACGTTCAGTCCAGCCGATCCTTCCGAAAGGCATTCTATGCTGTACTGTAGGGGAAAGCTAGCAGCACTGTCGCCAGACTCCGCACGCAACCGCGAGGTGGCTGGGGAAAGCGGCTGAGCCAGCGGATAGCCCGCTGGGAATGACCCCGGCATCTCATAGGCGGCGCAGCGCAAGATGTCGGCATGGCTTAGAAAGAACAGTCCTGGTAGCAGCCAATCCCGCTTGCGAGCAAGTCCAGCAGCGAGAGGAAGTTGGGCTACTCATCCTCACCTTCGCCAAGTCGCCGGAGCCAGGCACCAACCCGGCGCCAGGACCGCCGCCACCAGGACTGGATTCGGGCCAGGTGGTAGAGCATCCGCCGCCAGAAGATGCGCCGGCGGGGCGGCTTGGGCACTGGCAAGGGTAGGCTCCACTCGAGGGCCGTGGCGGCCCAGGCGAGGCCAGCCCCAAATGCCACACACACGACCAGGTCCCCCTTCTGTACCCGGCCCTCGTCAATCGCTTCGGCCAGAGCCATCGGCACCGACGCGGACGAGGTGTTGCCGTAACGGGCCAGGTTAGTAAACACTCGATCGGGCGGGATCCTGAGCGCCCGGACGGCATTCTGTATGATGCGGTCGTTGGCCTGGTGGGGCACAAAGAGCACAATATCCTCGACCTTGCGGCCGACCAGCTCCACCACCTGCCGGGTGGCCTCGGGCAAGACGCGAGAGGCAAAACGGAACACCTCGCGCCCCTCCATGTGGATGTAGTGCTGACGCTGGTTGACCGTCTCGCTGGTGGCGGGCTGAACGCTTCCGCCGGCAGGCAGCTTGAGCAGGTCTCCACCCGACCCGTCGGCACGGAGCACCGAACCCAGCACGCCGCCCGGGGCTTCGCTGGCCTGCAATACCAGCGCCCCGGCCCCATCGCCAAATAGGACACACGTGTCTCGGTCGCTCCAGTCAGTGATGCGGGACAGGGTCTCGGCACCGATGACCACGGCGTTGTCGTATTGCCCCGCTTCGATCAGGCCCGTCGCTACGCTCAGGCCATAGACGAACCCGGAACAGCCAGCCGACAGATCAAAGGCGCCCGCCCTGCGCGCCCCCAGGGCGTCTTGGAGCAGGCAGGCGGTGGACGGAAAGACATAGTCGGGGGTAACGGTGGCGACGATGATCAACTCCACCTTGCGCGGATCGAGACCGGCGACATCTAACGCAGCCTGAGCCGCGCGGAGGCTCATGCTGGCCGTGGTCTCGCCACTGCCCGCCACGCGTCGCTCGAGGATGCCTGTCCGCTTGCGGATCCACTCCTCCGAGGTATCTACCATTCGTGAAAGCTCATCGTTGGTCAACACCCGGG
>DATKWP010000179.1:0-2723 GCA_035529535.1 Anaerolineae bacterium
TATGGCTGAATCCATCGTTCAGATTGGCGTAGGCAACGCCACCAACGTCTTCCTGGTCCGGGGACACGGAGGATGTATCCTGGTAGACACCGGCCTGCCCGGCCAGGCAGACCGGATCCTGGAGCGGCTGGCGGCGCACGGCGTGGCCCCCGCCGACGTCCGCCTGATCCTGATCACCCACGGTCACGCCGACCACTTTGGCAGCGCGGCGGCCCTGCGCGAGCGGACCGGTGCGCCGGTGGCCGTCCACGCCCGCGACGCAGAGGCCGTGCGCCGGGGCACCAACCCGCCGGAGACCTTGCGCCCGACCAGTTGGCCGGTACGCTTCTTGATGCGGGTGCCGGCCTTTCGCTTCCCGGCCCACGCCCCCGCCTGCGAGCCGGACGTCCTGTTCGAGGACGAGTGGCGCCTGGACGAGGCCGGCCTCCGGCCCTACCGATTCGCCGGGCGAGTGCTCTCCACGCCAGGCCATACGCCCGGCTCCGCCTCGCTGCTGCTGGATAGCGGCGAGGCCATCGCTGGCGACATGGTGATGGGTTTCATGGGCCGGCCGAGGCCTCCGTTCGTCGCCTGGGACCTGAAGCAGAACTGGGAAAGCCTCTGCCGGTTGCTGGCCCTCTCACCACGCCTCACATACCTTGGGCACGGCGGGCCATTTCGGCCTGAGGCGCTGGCGGCCCTGGCCCGCGTACGCAGGTAGGGCAGCCATGGCCAGAAGCAGCCAGCCCTCCCCCTGTCATTCCGAGCGTAGCGAGGAATCTCTCCCCCACTGGAAGCGCTACGTCGTGGGCGGTGGCGCACTGGAGTCCGCCGGCCCGCTCCTGCGCTTCGTCGTCGCCGCTGCCACCTCTCGCCAGTACTCGGATGCGCAGATTGACGACTACCAGGGCTTGCCCCGCCGCCGCTTCCCCTGGCACCCGCCGCTCAGGCTGGCCGTGCGCGCCCGCTTCTCCCACCCGTCGGGAGAACTCCGGGGCACCGCTGGTTTCGGCTTCTGGAACGATCCATTTCTGATGACCGGCGCGCGTTGGCCGGCCCTCCCTCGCACGCTGTGGTTCTTCTACGGCTCGCCCCCCTCGAATATGAAACTGGACCTGCACACGCCAGGCTGCGGGTGGAAGGCCGCCACGCTGGATGCGCTGCGCCCCATCCCCCTCCTGCTGGCCCCCCTGGCCCCACTGGCCGTATTGCTGATGAACCTGCGCTTCCTCTACCGGACCCTGTGGCCCCCCATCCAACAGGCGCTGAAGGTGCGGGAGGCCACGCTCGAGGTGGATCTGACCGCATGGCACACCTACGTCATCGAGTGGGGGATTGACCGGGTATGCTTCAGCGTGGATGGAGAGCCGGTGCTGGCGGATGCTCCTTCTCCCCGCGGGCCGCTGGGCTTCGTCATGTGGCTGGACAACCAATACATGGTGGTGACGCCGCAGGGACGGCTGGGCTGGGGCCTGCTGGACGTGCCCGGCCGCCAGTGGATGGAGGTGGATGGGTTGGAGATTGGTCCTTTGTTACCCCAGGTACTTGACAATTCATCCAATCAGGAGTATAATCAACCGTAGTTATAACACTAACGCCTTAGTTATAAGACTAACCCCTAGAGGGTACACTCACTCCGTTTCCGCAGGAGGAAAAGAGAGCGCAATGGACGGCGACCTGATAGATAAACTGGTGCAGATCGGCTTTTCGGAGTACGAGGCCAAGGCCTACGTGGCCCTGCTCAGAGAGAGTCCCGTCACGGGCTACCAACTCTCCAAGATGTCCGGCGTGCCCCGTTCCATGATCTACGAAGTGCTGGCCAAGTTGGTTGCCCGTGGCGCGGCGATGACGTTGCGCAAAGAAGGGGGCACGCAGTACGCGCCGGTTCCGGCGGCCGAGTTTCTGGACAAACTCCATCGCGAGCAGGAGCAACTCTTCGCTTCTCTCCAGAGCGACCTGGACAGCCTCGGCTCGGCCTCCGACCTGGACTACGTCTGGAACATCGAGGGCTACGAAAACATCCTGGCCAAGGCGGAGGAGATGATCGGCCAGGCCCGGGAGAGCATCTACCTGGCCCTCAAACCGGACACCTTTGTGGCCCTGCAACCGATGCTGGAAGAGGCCGTGCAGCGGGGGGTCCGTGCAGTGATCTATACCGCGAGCGCGTTGGATCTGCCAGGCGGCCAGGTGGTCGTCACACCGATGTCGGAGGAGGCGGCCAGCCGGGTGGAGGGGCTGGGGCTGATCCTGGTCGTTGATGGCGAAGGGGTGTTGATCAGCGAATGGTTGACCGCCAGCCAGGCGCGGGCTTCCTGGGCCAGCAGCCCCTTGCTCGTCTTCATCGCCGAGCACCATCTGCGGACTGACCCGTATCTCCCACAGATCCTGGCCTGCCTGGGGGAACGGGCCGCCGACATCATCCGCGAAGAGGATCGCGAGTTGTTCGCCCGCGCCATGGAGAGCCACATCGGCGACTAGGAAGTTTTTGGATTCCAGGGATATGGTGAGGAAGCGCAATGGAGAGAACGGAAGCCTTGGCGCACAGAGTCTCAGGGGCGGAGTTCTCCTACTTTGATCTGCAAGCCTACGTGGGGACCACCAAGCACATGGGAGGCCTCGAGACCACGAAGGAGTTGGTTGAACTGTGCCACGTCGGCCAGGACACGTACGTCCTGGACGTCGGCTGCGGCGTCGGCGCCACCGCTTGCTACCTGGCCCAACAGCACGGCTGCCGCGTGGTGGGT
>DATKWP010000180.1:0-3958 GCA_035529535.1 Anaerolineae bacterium
CGCGACGAACATCCTGGCAGGGCAGGCGGGCCTCATTGCGCTCCGCAACCCTGACGGGGGGTTCAGGGTGCGGGCCAGTTACGGCCTGCCGGCGGCCCTGATCCCGTACTTTGGGCCGTTGCTGGTGGACATTCCCGACGATGTGGACCTCCAGCGGTTTCGCATCCCTGGCCTGGCGGAGAAACTGGGACTGATCGCCGCCCAACTTGGGCTGCGCCTGCAGCAGGTGGTGGCGCTGCCCATGTCCATCAAGCAGGAACTGATCGGCGTGCTGTACGTGTCTCGCGCCTACGGCACCCGCTTCACCACCAACGATCGCCAGATCCTGGCCAGTTTCGCCGACCAGGCTGCGATTGCCGTGCACAACGCGCAACTCTACGAGCGCATCTCCCAGGAGAAGCGCCGCCTGGACGCCATCCTGGAGTATAGCGCCGATGGGGTGCTGATCCTGGATGCGGGCCACCACGTCGTCGTGTTCAACCACGCCCTGGCGCAGTTGACGCGCTGGCCGGCGGCCGAAGCGCTGGGCCGCCATCACGACGAAGTGGTCCAGTGGGCACGCCTGGAGACCGAGCTGGACCTGGGTAGTGCAGAGGCCGGTGGTTGGCCACTCCCGGCCGCCCCCCGGCCGCTGTACGTGGAAGGGGACCTGCGCCGCCAGCCTGGCGGCACGGTCAGCGTCGGCATCACCTACGCGCCGCTGTTCGATCGCGATGGGCACCTGGTCAACATCATCGCCAACGTGCGCGACATCACGCGCTTCCGGGAGGCCGACGAGATCAAGTCCACCTTCGTCTCAGTCGTTTCCCACGAACTCAAGACCCCGGTCGCCCTGATCAAAGGCTACGCCGATACTTTATTGCGCACCGACGCCTGTTGGCAGCCGGAGACGATGCAGGAGAGCCTCACGGTCATCGTGGAAGAATCCGACCGCCTGAATCACCTGATTGACAACCTGCTCGACGCCTCACGGCTCCAGGCGGGGGCGTTCCCCCTGGACAAGGACCAGGTGGCGTTGGATGCGTTGGCCGAACGCGTGGCCAGTCGTTTCCGCACCCAGACCCGGGTTCACGAGATCGCCGTCCGTTTCCCCCCCGATCTGCCCGTCGTCGAGGGGGATCCGGCCCGGCTGGAGCAAGTGCTCAACAACCTGGTATCCAATGCCATCAAGTATTCTCCTCACGGCGGCACGATTGAGATCAGCGGCCACGAGTCCCCCAACGACGTGGTCGTTTCGGTAGCGGATCAAGGGGTGGGCATCCCCCTCGAAGAGCACTCTCGCGTTTTCGAGCGCTTTTTTCGTGGCACCCGAGAGCGCAACCAGCGCACGCCTGGGGCCGGGCTTGGATTGTACCTGGCCAAGGCCATCGTCGAAGCCCACGGTGGGCGCATCTGGGTCACCAGCAACCCTGGAGAAGGAACAGTCTTTTCGTTCGCCATTCCGCGCGCGGATGCGCGTCAGCAAACCTCTAGTCGAAAGGAACCCGAATAATGCCTCAAGTATTGGTCGCCCGTATCACCTGTCCCAACTGCAACAATCAGTTCCAGGTCCCGGTAGAACAACTGCTGGACATCAGAGCTGACCCCAGCGCCAAGATGCGCTTGCTCAATGGCCTGGTCAATGCCGCCATCTGCCCCAAGTGTGGCATGGGGGGGGCACTCAATCTGCCATTTCTTTACCACGATCCTGATCAAGCACTGGCGCTGGTCTACATGCCCATGCAGGCCGGGCGCGACGATTTCGAGCGCCAGCGGGCCATCGGTACCTTGACTACCGCCGTGATGAACAGCCTGCCCCCAGAGGAGCGCAAGGCCTATCTACTTCAGCCGCAGGTCTTTTTCACGTTGGAGACTCTGGTTAACAAGGTCCTCGAAGCGGACGGTGTCACTCCAGAGATGATCGCGGAACAGAAGGCCAAGGTGAACCTGCTCCAGCAGATGATTGACGCTCCCTCCGACGAGGCGTTGGAGACGATGATCAAGGAGCACGATGCCGCGCTTGATAGCAGTTTCCTCCGGCTGTTGAACGTCAACATGGAAATGACCCTGGCCTCGGGGCGCGAGGACAGTATGCAGCGGCTCCTGGCGTTGCGCAACAAGTTGCTGGAGTTGAGCACCGAGGGACGGAAGGCCAGGGCTCGGGGCGACATGTTAGAGGCGCTGCGCGCTGAACCGACCCACGAAAAACTGGTGGAACTGTTGGCCCAGGCACCGGACGAGCCCACCCGCGAGATGTTGATCATCTATGGCCGGCCATTGCTAGACTATCTCTTCTTCCAGGCCCTGACGTCCAGGATTGAGGCGACCGCTGACGAGGGGGAGCGGGAGCGGCTGACGGCGCTGCGCACAGAGGTGCTGGCCGTCCGAGACCGGTTGGACCAGGAGACCCGTGCGCTGCGCGAACAGCGTGCCGCCTTGCTCCGAGACCTGTTGTTGACTGAAGACCCCGAGAAACTCGCCCGCCGCCGCGCCCCGGAGTTGGACCAGGCCTTTTTCAACGTGGTGACGGACAATTTGAGAGAAGCGCGGGCCGCCGGCGACGAGGAGGCTGTCAAGTCGTTGCAGGCCATCGCCAGCCTCGTCTTGCGGCTGATGGAGGAATCGCTGCCGCCGGAGGTACGGCTGCTCAACCGGCTCATGGTGGCTGAGGGCGACGCGGAGATCGAGAAATTGCTGCAAGACAACCGTCCCCTGGTGACCGAGTACCTGCTGCGAGCCATAGAGGATGCGCAGGCCAACGTGCGAGAGGAGAGCGCGTCGCAGGCGGCGGAGCGCCTGGCGGTGATCTTGAACAAGGTGAGGGGGATGATACCGCCGGAGGCGGCGGGGGCCGTTCCGGGAGGCCTCATCCTGACGCCTGGCAGTTAGGTCGTCAGTGCGGGGCACTGAACTTGACAAGATTGACCCCTGTGTGTTATGATGAGGCTGCGTGCGCCTGTACCTCAATTGGATAGAGGAGCGGTCTACGAAACCGAAGGTTGTGGGTTCAAATCCCGCCAGGCGCGCCACTCGTCGTGTGCCCTCCTCTTCGGGAGGGCATTATTGTGTTGTGGGGGTGCCTCTTGGATCACGACATCATTATCGTTGGCGCAGGACCGGCCGGGCTTTCCACCGGGTTGCACCTGGCCCAACTGGCGCCAGAGTTGGCCGGTCGCACGCTGATTCTGGAGCAGGCCCATCACCCGCGGCCCAAACTGTGCGCGGGGGGCATCATGCCCGGTGGTGAAGCCTGGCTGAAGAAGCTGGGACTCGACCTGAACAGTGTGCCCGCTATCAAGACCCACGAAGCCCACTTTTTGTTCGAGGGCCGCGGCTTCGTCGTCCACCGCGACCCGTTTGTCTTCCGCATCGTCCGCCGCGAAGAGTTCGACGCCTGGCTGGCCGACGCGGCTCGCGCGCAGGGGCTGGCGCTCCAGGAAGATACCCACGTCCAGAGGGTGCGCTGTCTCGAGGACCTGGTGGAGGTGGAGACCGACCGGGGCACGTATCGCGCCCGCGCAGTGGTCGGCGCCGATGGGGCGACCAGCGTCGTGCGTCGCCTGATTCCCCGCCAGCGGTCTGCTCGCGCCTCCCGCCTGCTGGAAATCCTCGTCCCGGCCAGTCTCGAGGCTACACCGTCGTGGACGACGGAGCGGGATCGCGCGTTGCTTGACTTTTCCTGCATGGCCGACGGCGTGCAGGGGTACGTGTGGGATTTTCCCACCCAGGTGCAACACCGGCCCATGCGCACGCAGGGCATCTTCGACAGCCGGGTGCAGCCCCGGGCGCCTCGCGCTCCCCTCAAGGCCGTGCTGCAAGAGGCATTGGCCCGCCTGGGCACCGTGCTGGACAGTTACGAACTGGATGGGCATCCGTTGCGTTGGCTACACCCACGGAACATTATGTCCATCCCACGCGTATTGTTGGTAGGGGACGCGGCGGGTGTGGACCCCTTGCTGGGCGAGGGCATCAGTTTTGC
>DATKWP010000181.1:0-5075 GCA_035529535.1 Anaerolineae bacterium
CCTCCAGCGCGACCGCGACCTCCACCGGCACATCGGCCCGCTCGACGATCGTCCAACGTACCACCTGGGCCCAAAAACGAGCAAACCCATCCCACGTCACCCAACGCGCCGCCCAGCGGCCGGTTGCATCAGAAGTCCAGGCCACCGCCCGGCCCAGGCCGTATTGCCAGACTGCCAGCAGCGGGTCGTCCTGGTGAGTCGAGAGGATCACCCGCCCCGCCGGCCTGGCCGTGGTTGCGACGTAGCCGGACAGTGGCGGCACCGCCTCAATGGCAGTGAGGATCGGGCTGGGAGAGCCTTGCCGAGGGTAGAACGGCTCCTCGACGATGTAGGAACGCATTGCCAGTTGGGTCTCCTGGGCGAAGATGACCGGCAGGTTGGCAGCCCGGTCGGTGAAGTGATAGCGGCCGTTGCCCAACGCGGCAATCTCCTCCAGAAAACGCAGGTCTTGCCCGGCCCCAATGGCGACGGTACTGAGCGTGACCCTCCGTGCCGCGATCTGATCCTCGACCAATTCCCGGACGCCCTCCTGGTGCTCGGAGTCGGAGCCATCTGCCAGGAGGATGATGTGCCGCACCGCACGCTCGGAATCCGCCAGGTACTGGAGCGCCGTCTGGAGGCCCTCGCGCACGTAGATGCCACCACCGCCAGCCTGCAGGCGGACCACCCGGCCGATCACCTCCTCGCGCCGGCTCCCCGGCAGAGGGCCGATCACGTCGGCAGGACGGTCGTCGAAGGCAATCACCGTGATCTCGTCCATATCGTTGATCAGTTCGGCCACGCGGGCAGCGGCCTCCCCGGCCAGCCGGATCTTCTCCACCCCACCCTCCAGCGCCCCCATGCTGCCCGACTTGTCCATCACGACGACGATGGATATGGGGGGAAAGCGCTCCGGGTCGTGCACCACCATGCTGACCGGCAGTGTCTCCTCCAGTGGCGTGTCGTACCAACCCCCCACCCCATAGGCGTGCGGCCCGCCGACGGCCACCAGCCCGCCGCCCAGGTCACGCACGTAAGACTGCAGCGCCGCCATCGCACGCAGGGAGAGCGCCTGGCCAGGTGTATCTACCAGCACGACGGCGGCATAGGCAGCCAGCGCCGCCGGGTCGGACGGGAGCGCGCCGGGTGTACGCTCCTCCACCTCCAGTCCGGTGGCCCGCAACGCTGCCTGCAAGTGGGTGCTTTCGGCAGGGTCAGCAGCGACGACGAGGACCCGCGGTGGCCCTTCGACGAGTGCGAAAGTGGACAGGCCGTTGTTCTGAGGATAGAAATCGGCGATAGGGGTGAGGTAGGCGCGCAAGGAGGTGAAGCCCGGCTCGCCGGCCACGAGCGGGATGGCGAAGGTGTTAGTTCCAGGGTTCAGGCGGACCTGCGGAAACAGTGCGACCACTTTATCTCCGGCCAGCACGGTCAGTGCCGCCTCTGTGCGGGCCGTAGCGCGCGCGGTGACGGACAGCGTGAACTCCTCGCCCTGGTGCAACCGGTCGGGGGCGGACAAGTCAGACAGCCAGGCCTCACCCGCCCCCTGCCCCCTCCCTGGAAGGGCGGGGGACAGCGGGACCACGTCTACCTGGACGGACTGGGCGCGGGCCAGCCGCACGGCCTGCTCGGCATGGCCCACCGTGGGGCGACCATCGGAGAGGATGACCATGCGCCGGGCAGCGCCGGACGGGAGCAGGGCCAACCCCAACCGGATCGCGCGCTCCAGGTCGGTCTGATTGGTGCGGGGAACCGAGGCCACCTCGTCCAACGTATCGCCGCCGCTCATCGGGCGCTCGACCAGCGCATCAGCCCCGAACAGCACCAGCGCCGCCCGGTCGTCCGGCCCCATCGCCGCCAGCGCCTCCTTGACGAACGCGAACGCCCGCTCCCGCTCCACTTCCGGGACACTGTCGGAGACGTCCACCAGAAAGACGACCGCCAACTCATGGCCGCCGTGGACGGATTGGACGCCCGCCAGGCTGAGAATGACCAGCAGCACGATCAGGCAGCGCAAAGCCAGTGCCGCCCAGGCCCGCCCGCGCCCATAACGGCCCTTGGGCCAGCCCAGGTAGACGAAGTAGGCTATAAGTGGAAGCGCTAGCAGTAAGAGTGAGCGTGTGAAAGTCATGGAATTTCAATTTGCCCTCTGGCGGGAAGAGGCTATAATCTCAGGAAAGCCCGCCTCCAGGAATCGCCATGGACATCACGCGAGTCAAGGCGCTTGTCCGCCATAGACAGTACAAGACCTCCCATCACGCCGAAGCCGAACGAGAGGCGGAGACAATCACGATTGATGACATCAAGACAGCTATCCTCTGATTGTTGTTTCTGTGGTGGCAGAGTCACCACAAAACAAGTCAATGTCATGAGACATTGGAAGGGCCGCTATATCCTGATTGAGAACGTTCCTGCACATATCTGTACCCAATGCGGCGAACAGTACTATGACGCCACCGTCGCAGAAGCGATGGACCGCATCATGCGAGCCTCTGAAGGCACACTCAGTGTCAAGCGCGAAATCTGCATCCCCGTCGTTGAAATGCCTGCTGCTTACTCACCTCACCCACAGGCAGGCATTGCCATGCGCGACAAGCCATCAGACTGACTCAAGGCAAACCCCTTTTTCTCCTTGTCCCCCTGTCCCCCTGTCTCCTTGTCTCCCCTGTCCCTACCTGATACGCCCACCACTCGACGGCGAGCACTGCGAGCGCTGCGCCGGCCAACCAGGGCCAGAACTCGCGGCGACCCTCCTCTGCCCGCCCCTGGGCTACGACTTCGGCCTGTCCCACGCGCACCGTATCCTGCGGCCTGATGTCCGATTCGCCCTCATCGAACAAGTTGACGGCAAAGTAAGCGACGGATTGGATGGCGCCGGACGGAACCAATTGCTCAACCCGATAGACACCCAGTTGATCCGTGGCGGCGAAGGCAGCAGGCTCGCCACCCACGGGGAGTGTGTAGCGAGTGCCGTCTGGCGCGGTGACGCGGACGTCCGTCGCCTCCGGGTCCGGTTGGATCGGGACAGCATCAGCGGGCCGCACCGTAACAGGCAGCCGCGCTGCTCCTCCTGGGAGCAGCCAGTTGGTCAGGTTGGCGACCAGGATGGGAAACGCCACCTGCAGCGGCAGATCCGAGTCGTGCAAGTCGAAGGCCAGCACCGCCAGCCGCCCCTCTGGCCGCTCGGCGACGAAGAGCAACGGCCCTCCCTCGGCCTCGACCAGCACCCGCGCCTCGGGTGGCGGTTCCACTCTGCGCGCCTGCAGGATATGCACGGTGCTCAAGTCTACGTGGCGGAGCAATGGATCGTCGTCCAGCACGCGGGTGATGGTGGTGGCGGTGAAGAAGCCGCCTGCCCCAATGGGGAGCCCACCCTCCCCCAACCCCTCCCTCAGAGGGAGGGGAGAATCTTCACCCTCCCCCAACCCCTCCCTGGGAGGGAGGGGAGAATCTTCACCCTCCCCCAGCCCCTCCCTGGGAGGGAGGGGAGAATCTTCACCCTCCCCCAGCCGCTCCCTGGGAGGGAGGGGAGAGGAGGGGGCGATGAGCCACAGGTTGCCGGCTGGGAGTGTGCCGGTGATCATACCATCGTAGACGTATAGATCGTACGGCTCGGCAGGTAGCGGTTGGCCGGGGGTTAGCCGTACCAACTCGACGCCCGGAAGCACGCCGAGTGCCCGCTCCAGGAAGAGGTTGCCGCTCGAAACGAGCAGCACCCGGCCGGAGACTGGGGACACGTGCACCGCCCAGGCGGTGTTGTCGAGCGGCAACGCATCCTCGACCGCCAGGCGTGCCTGCAAGACTTGCACGTCGTAGGGAAGATCGGTGAGCGTCAGGCCAGCGCTGGCATGGGCCGGAACGGAGAGCCGGCGAGCGTCGAACAGCACGCCGTTAGCGAAGAACTCGACCAGCGGCTCGGCATCCACATCGCCGCAATTCACTACGCGAAGAAATGCCTGTGGGCCGGCTGGCCCTCCCCGCGTCGCCAGGGCCACGATGGCCAGATTGTCTCCCCCACCCCCTACTCCCACGAACCGGACCTGCCCCGGCAGCGCAGGGAGCGCCTGCGGTAACGCCCCGTCGGAGATGATGACCAGGCCTGCATCTTGCATGCCGGCCAGGCCCGCGGCCGCCAGGGCAAAACCATTCTCCCAATCGGCGGGGCCATTGGTTGGTGCAGCACCCTCCAGTGCGCGGCGTAAGAGCACCCGGTCGCTCGTCGCCGACGCCAGTACCTGGGGCTGCGGCCCGACCGCGATGATGGTCGCCACGTCGCCCACTCTCAGCCCGGCCACGATCCCCTGCGCCGCCCGGCGGGCGGCCTCGAAGCGGGTCGGCTCGACGTCCGTCGCCTGCATGCTGGCGGATGCATCCAACAACACGACGACGCTGCCGCTGACGACAGCCGGCGCAGGGACAAAAGGCCGCGCCAGCGCCAGCGTCAGGAACGCGAGAATCAGCAGTTGCAGAAGCAGAAGCAGGTTGCGTCGCAAGCGCTGCCAGGGCGCGTTCGCCTCCCGGTCGCGCAGCAACCGCTGCCAGAGCAACGTACTGGAGACCAGCACGTCCCGCCGCCGCAGTTTGAGCATGTACAGGATGAGGATCGGAATGCTCAAGGCAGCGAATAGGAGAAAGAACGGAGTCAGAAAGCCCATCGGTACGTGTTGCGTGTTGCGTGTTGCGTGTACAGGCGCTCAATCACCCCTTGCGCGCGCCACCCAGAACGGAAGCCGCAGGCAGACCAGCGTTTGCCTCCCCGGGGGCAGCCCATGCAAGGCCACATCACACTCTCAGCCACCGCCCCCCCCTCACGCTCCTAGCCCCCATCCCCCCCCTCACGCTCCTAGCCCCCGTCCCGGGGGCGGCCCATGCAAGACCATACTCATCACAAAGCCCCCTCACACCTATCCCGTCCTCCCAGGTCTCTGTCCTCCCTCACGCTCCTAGCCCCCGCCCCCACCCTCACGCTCCCAGCCCCCGTCCCGGGGGCGGCCCATGCAAGGCCACATCATACTAGACGACCGCCCACCTCCCAGAACGCCCCGAGACGGGGCTACGAGCAGAAAGATGGTCGCTCCAGCCCTCGTCCCCCCCCT
>DATKWP010000182.1:0-2967 GCA_035529535.1 Anaerolineae bacterium
CTCGACCAGCCGGTAGTCGCGCGGGGTATGCCCGACGTTGATCACGACCACGCCATCGGCGGTCAGGTGGTCTCGCACCTGGCGGAAGAACTCGACCGTCGTCAGGTGCGGGGGGATGTAGGGCAGCCGGTACGCATCCACGCCAATCACGCTGTACTGCTGCCCGGAACGAGCCAGCCAGTAGCGCCCGTCGGCGACGGCGACGTGGAGGTTGGGCTCATTCATGGCAAAGAACTCCCGCCCCACCCGCACGATCTCCGGGTCAATCTCCACCCCGTCAATAGGCAGCGGGCCGTAGGCGGCGGTGTACTGCCGGGCCATGGTGCCGGCGGCCAGCCCAATGATCGCCACCCGCTGAACCCGCTCGGGGGTGTACGGCGGTGGGTTGAAGTACGGGGCGATGAGAAAGTAGTCCCACGGCCCGGGGGTGCGCAGTTGGTCGGGGCAATAGACGGAGTGAATGCCCTGCCCCTCGTTCAGCAACAGGGACCGGCAACCATCCTGCTCCACCACCTGGATGTAGTTGTAGGCCGATTCGGTCTCGTAGATGGCGCCTGCGGCGGCCTTGACCGGCTGCCCGCGCAGGAGGAGCGCCAGCAAGAGAATGAGCGCGGGCATCCAGAGGTACAGCGGCAAACGGCGGAAGCCACTGCGTGCCAGCCCGACCAGCGCGACGGCCAGTAGCAACAGCGAGAGCAGGACGAACGTGTTGCGCGTGCCGACCGTGGGCACGAGCACCAGGTCGGGCAGGAAGGCGCCCACGAAACTGCCCGCCGTCGAGATGGCGTACACGCGTCCCGCCACCCGGCCGGCGCTGGTCACGTCCTCTATTGCCAGCCGGATGATGAACGGCGAGACGCAGCCCAGCAGCGTGACCGGGACGCTGAAGAGAATCAGCACGGCGACGAAGGAACCGCCGAGCATGGCAGCGTCGAAATTGGCGAACCCCAGGGAGGCCAGGCGGAGCACCGGATGGGCAGCGAAGGGCACCAGCCCGACCAGGAAGGCGGCCCAGGCCACGATCTGGTAGAGCGTGGCAGGCCGGGGGGAGCGGTCGGCCCAGCGCCCGCCCAGGAAATAACCCGCCGTGAGGTAGAGCAGGATCAGCCCGATGATGGCGGCCCACACCAGGTTGGCAGTGCCAAAGTGAGGGCGCAGCAGGCTGGAGGCGGCCAGTTCGACCGCCAGGGAGACCAGTCCGCCAGCGAAGGCGGTGACGTAGAGGTAGGTGGTGTCCCGTTTGTGCATACGGGCCGATTATACCCATTTTGGGTATTCGAGCAACTTGCTCAGTGATTTCAGGCATTGACTTTCACGCAGAACTGTAGTACACTATGAGCAATATGATGATCACACACACCGTCCGGCCCGTCGTCAATAATAACGACAACGACCCTGGCGCCCCCCCGGGGCGGCCGGCGATGTGACGCGCCTATACTGTCCGTGCAACCACAAGCCGCCCCCACCCGGGCGGCTTGTCCTTTTATCCGGCAGGGCTTACCCTCCCGCAGGTTTGGCTAACTTCTAGACATCAGGTATCCCAAATGACAACCTGCGGGAGGGTAGGCCGAGTAGCAAGGAGGTACACCATGAAACGTATTGTCGCGAGCGAACTGAGCCAACACGTCGGCGAGCGCGTCACGATGGCGGGCTGGCTGCACAACCTGCGCCGCATGGGCCGGGTGAACTTTCTGCTCCTGCGCGACCGGACCGGGCTGGCCCAGGCCGTGCTCGGCAAGGAGGACCTGGCCCCCCTGGAGGGGTTGCAAATGGAGACCGTGCTGGAGGTGTCCGGCAACGTCGTAGAAGCGCCTCCCGCCCCCCTGGGCCTGGAACTGCACGGGGTGGAGTTGAAGGTGGTCTCCCCGGTCGCCGATACTCTGCCCTTCGAGCTCAACCAGCCGCACCTCTCCGCCAGCCTGCCGGTCTTTCTGGACCACGCCACGGTCGGCCAGCGGCATCCCCGCCAGCGGGCCACCCTGCGCATCGCGGCCGGCATCGCGGCCGGCTTCCGCCGGGCGCTGGATGCGGAGGGCTTTACCGAGATCTTTACGCCCAAGATCGTCGCCAGCGCCACGGAAAGCGGCGCGAACGTCTTCCAACTCGACTACTTTGGTCAGCCCGCCTACCTGGCCCAAAGCCCCCAGTTCTACAAGCAGATCATGGTCGGCGTGTTCGAGCAAGTCTACGAAGTCGGCCCCGTCTTCCGGGCCGAGCCCCACGCGACCACCCGCCACGTCAACGAATACGTCAGCCTCGACGCCGAGATGGGCTTCATTGAGGACCACTTTATGGTCATGGATTGCCTGACGCGCGTGATGCGGACCATTCTGGCTCACCTGACCGGGCACTGCGCGGACGAACTGAAGATGCTCGAAGTGGAACTCCCGCAGATCGGCGATCGCATCCCCTGGATCTACTTCCCCGATGCCCAGGACCTCGTCTACCGGCGGGAGGGCATTGACGCGCGCGGGGAGCCGGACCTGGCACCGGAGCACGAACGGGCGCTGGGGCAATGGGCCAACGAAGAGTTCGGCAGCGATTTCCTGTTCGTGACCGGCTATCCGATGGCCAAGCGCCCCTTCTACACCCACCCCAATCCCACCGACCCGGCCTACTCGAACAGTTTCGACCTGCTCTTCCGCGGCATGGAACTGGTCACGGGAGGCCAGCGGCTGCACATCTACGATGACTACTGCGTGGCGGCGGAGAAGGCAGGGCTGTCGCTGGAGCCATACCAGGAATACCTGGAGTGTTTCAAATACGGCATGCCGCCGCACGGCGGCTTTGCCATCGGCCTGGAGCGCTTCGTGGCCCAGTTATTGCAGGCCCAGAACCTGCGCTGGGCGAACCTTTTCCCACGCGACTTGGCGCGTTTGAAGCCTTGAGGTCTGGCTATATCCCCGCTGATGCGGGGCGTCCGTCTGCGGGGCGTCCGTCACTCTTCCCCCGGCGGGGTGTCCATCA
>DATKWP010000183.1:0-13589 GCA_035529535.1 Anaerolineae bacterium
AGCCTGAGCGCATCCAACCACGACAGGACAGGCCGCGACGTCGTTGGTTCCGCCAGCATGGTGGTGTTCATGCCAGAGGGTATGGTGCCTTCTACCCTCACCATGGTGGTCAAAGGTTCGCTGAACATGGCCTGGTACATCTCGGCGACATTCTGGAAGCGGTGAGACGGCTGCAGTGCCAGGGCTTTGGTGAGCACCTGGTCGGTCACCGTGCTGAGGTCGGGCCTCTGTTGCCGTGCCGGTATCAGGCACTCTGGGTCTACGACACGCTCGGATACGGTCGGCGGCGGCGTCCCTACCAGGGCATGATACAGCGTTGCACCCAGGGAGTAGATGTCGGTGCGCCCGTCAGTAAATCCCCTCTTGGTATCGTACTGCTCTGGTGGGGCATACTCCGGGGTACCCAGGCCGCGCATCACCGTCCGCGTGCGGGGGTCGTTGGGGTCAACCAGTTTCGCCAGCCCGAAATCCACCAGCACCGCCTGGCTCTGCCAGGTGACGATCACGTTCTGCGGTTTGACGTCGCGGTGGATCACGCCTTCTGCGTGGCAATGGGCGAGCGCTTCCATCAGTTGCCGGGCCCAGCTCAGGACCTCCTTTTCGGGCAATGCCCCTTCCTGGGCGACCACCTCGTCCAGCCGCCGGCCGTAGACAAAGTCCATCACCAGGTAGGCATTACCGTCCTCTTCGAAGTGGTCACTGACGCGGGGCAGGTTGGGGTGGCGAAGCCCGGCCAGCAATTGCGCTTCCTGTTGGAACTGCTCGCGCAGCTCAGGGAGTGCACTTCCCATGGTGCCCGGGTAAGGCACCATCTCCTTGAGTGCGCAGCGGACCTTCAGGGCGGTATCCATGGCCTCGTAGACAGCGCCCATACCACCCTGGCTCAGCAGGTTGATGACGCGGTAGCGACCGTGGACCATCTGGCCTGGGACGAGAGGCATTGCAACTCTACCTTCCGAGAATCTATCTCCACAGGGTGCCGTACCGGCAGGACTTGCGCTCCTCAAAACCTGTGGTATAATGATATCGTCATCAGCGGGCGTGGTTCAGTTGGTAGAACGTCTCCTTGCCAAGGAGAAGGTCACGGGTTCGAATCCCGTCGCCCGCTCTTTTTTTATTCATCCTCTACGGACGAGAAGACGTCGTACCTCCATGTCCTGACCGCCGAACTGATACTTGTAGCGCTCTGAGCCTTGCATAAAGTCGAACACCTCACGGCCCTGTTCGATGGCGTGGCGAATGCAGTAGGCCATGAGAATGATGCCCGCACCGACTTGCGGGAACGTCCGCCAATCGAGCCCCGAGTTATAGACCAACACCCGGTTGTTATAGACGAAATTGAAATAGGCTGCCGCCTTCTGTTGCCCAATCTCAAGGAACGCCAGTTGTAGCCACCCGGCTTCATAGGCCTCGCGTGCCAGGTGGCGGAAGAAATTGCGCATCTGAGGGGTGAGGAAGGCCGCTTTGTCCGGCGTGCTGGCGGCCATCAGGTTCAGAAATTCTTCGAACTCGGCCTCCAGGTCATGCTGCCGGCTAACGATGTACCAGTTCAGCGCGGGAAGACTGGCGGCACGGCGCAGTTTGCGTCTGAGCTCGTGCCGCTCTTTTCCGTCCAGCATCTGTAGATATTCTTCCCACGTTCCGGGCAACCTCACCACTGGGCAGACGTCATCTTTGACCGTGGAGATCGCCCACCCTCGCGCTTTGGCCAACCCAGGCAATATACTTAACGTAGGTGAATCCTGGTGGATATTGCACAGGTCGAGCACGTCCCACGCGGGTGCACGAGGACTGGCCAGAAAGTCTAGCAACGCGGCGTACACTTCCTCCTCCCGCTCCCGGGCCACGACGAAATCGAGGTAATCGGCAACTTCCACGCAGCCGATGAACGTCACCGCGCGTTGCCCCTGTGGCTCCGTTTTCACGAGCAGGGGGGCGATACCGACCAGTTCCCCATCGTCGCGCAAGCCCAGAATCAGGATCTCCCCTCCGCCCAGGTGTTGCCACCAGGTGCGCTGGTACTCGAGGGTGAGGAAGATGGTATCGGCAGCAGAACGGTGCAGCAGGTCGTTCCACTCTGTTGCCAGAACCTCGAAACCGCTGGGGTCGTGGTAAGAATTTATCTCTAGCGCCATCGTGACTCTCCGCGTACATGATAGCATGACCGTGCAGGTCTGACAAGTAGGCCGTTTGTAGGGGGGGGAAAGGGAGGACTGATCAGCGGCGGGTGCGGAGGCCCAGCAGACCCTCGATGCCGTACAGAACTCCACCGGCGAGGCCGGTGATCAGGGCGACGCCACCGATCGCCATGCCCAGCGCGGCAGCGGTGTTCGCGCCCGCCCCCGCCGGCGCGAAAATGGCAGTGCTCACTGCCTCACGCACCCCCCACCCGCCGATGGAGGGGATCAGTCCTGAGACGGAGAGGAGCGGCGTGGCGGCGAAAAAGTAGCCCAGGCTGATGCCGGCTCCCAGGGCCTGGCCGCACAACCAGTGGATGAGAATGTTGATGACGTTGAAGACGATGGAGACACCAAAGGCCATCAGCACTGCCCGCCAGCCGCAACCGGTGACGGCGGCGTAGACTCTGGCCAGCGGTCCCTCGCCCGTCAGGGAGATGGCGGCTGGCAGCCGTCTGGTGAGCCGTCGCAGCAGCCGGCCCTCCAGGACCAGCGCCCCTACGATCAGCCCTCCTCCCGCCACCGCCAGCAGCAACCAGACCAGCCAGGGTTCCATGTGGCTCACCTGGAACGGCAGTACTGCCAGCCCCATCACGAACAGCATCAACAGGCCCGTGATGCGATCGAGCAGGACGGTGCCGACCGCAGCGGAGGGAGCCGTGTCCTGGGCCAGTTCCAGCGCCCGGATCACGTCACCACCGAACTGGCTGGGGAGAAAACTGCTGAAGAACTGCCCGACAAAGTACAGGCGCAGCAGGCGACCAAAGGGTATATCCAGGGCGATGCTGCGCAGCAGGACGAACCAGCGGCAGGCGCGGACCACCAGGCTGAGCACGAAGAGTACGAGCGCAGCCAGCAGATAGCGCAGGTCGGCCTGAGCCAATATGGCCAGGGTCTTACCCAGGCCGATCTTCCAGAACAGAAAGGCCAACGCCCCAATACTGATCAGTATGCGCACGCCGTTCATCCAGCGTCTCTTCATCCGTCACCTCCAGGGTGCATCCGGCGGTTCGATGCGCAGCGAACCCAACACGATGCGATCTTCAGACAGGCGTTCCCCGGCCGCATCGTAAGCATCCAGGCGTTGCATGCTCTTGACGTCATACATTCCTACCGACAATTCGTATTCCCCAGGAGCCAGATCGCTGCCCAGGAAGATCTCGTGGCTGTCTTCAATGACTTCGCCAGCACGCCATCCCGGTGTAGGGCGGACGCCGTAGATGGGTGGCCCATCCCGCTGTGCGACCAACTCTCCGCTTGCCGAGAGGACGTGACAGAAGACTGTATAGTTCTCTTTCACCTCGCTGTCCGCCTCCCACACCAGGACGACGGTCACACTGTCCCCTGGCGCGAGAGTCTCAGCGCTGAGGCGAAACCGCTTCAACCTGATGTGTTCGCCCAGGCGATAGTTGACTGCATATTCTGGACCTCCGGCGGCCGGCTCTTCCGGCGGAGCACCGTAGACCCAGACGTACGTTACGCCATCGAAGGCCACCGACCAGAGGGGCGTAGTCTGCCGGTCGGCATTCCAGGCCGTTTCCCATTCCTCACCGCCGAGATTGCGCATCACGTGGCTGATGGCATACACCCGATAGTTGATCCATGGGTCACGAGTCGTATTCGTGAATCCGATGAAACTACGCGCGAAGAGTTCAGCGGCGAGTGGATGGGCCATGGCTCTGGCCTGTTGTGCCTGGGGTAGCGCATTGAGAAATTGCGCTGCCAGGTCGAGGCCCTCACCCTGGTCCTGCAATGGCAGGACGTGTTGTGCCTGCCTCGAACCGCCCAGCAGGGTATTGTGGTGTGTTCCATAGTAAGGATGGTGAGGGAGCACCAGACAGGCCTGGAGCACCAACGCCAGTGTGACGATCGTCGTGGGCAACCAGCGCCATTTCTGGCACGGGCGTAAGCGGCCAATCGCTTCGGCGCTCCGGACCAGTCCGAAGGCTGCTACGACGTCTAATGCAGGGAAGACGGGTACCATGTACGATACCTGCTTCCAGCTTCCCAGGCCCATTTGAACGGTGAAGAAAACGGTGTAGGCGGCAAGCAGCCATACGATAACGTTGTGCTTGTTCCGTCGTGACCAGGACAGGGCAGACACAATGGCCGCGCAGACCATCGGTAAGGTAACTGCCGTCATCTTCCAGGCGATCGTGGCCAGATAAAAGGCCAGGCCAGGGTCCTCGAAAGTGGCCTTGCCGTTGAAAAAGACTGGGTTTTCGTGTATCGTCTCGAGATGAAAAAAAGACCAATTCACAATCTTGCCAACCGTGCCCAACGGGTCAACCCACATCGCGGGCCAGAGCGCGACAGAGGCCACCACTGCTACTCCACCCCATACCAGCAACGTGCGAACCAGCGTCCATAGGTGGAGACCCCATCCCTGCCAGCGTGTCTGTGTCTCGGTCCCTGGCCCGTGTGCTACCCAGCTATACACAGTTGCTGCCAGGATGGTATAGGGGATGAGAAATACGGCGGGGCTCTTGCTCAAGAACGCCAGGCCCGCGAATATACCGCTCGCGATCAGATCGAGCCACTTGCCCCGGTGGACATAATTGAACAAGAACAGCACACTCACGAACATGAACGTCGCCAGAATGGCATTCAGGTGAAGCACTTTGCTGTAAGCCAGGTGGAAGGGGTCCAGCGCCAGCAGACAACTGCTGGCAAACGCCACCCTGTGATCTGTGATGCGGCTGAGCAGGATATAGGACAGGGCAATGCACAGCGAAATGGCGAGAGCCAGCGGGACTATACCGGCTCCTATCGCCTCGTTGACCGTCCCTGGCCTGGCAGGCTCAATGCCCAGCAATTGCTCAGACGACAGCCCTTGTTGCCAGGCGAAGAGTTTCAAGCCGATGCCGGCGAGCCACATGGTGGTGACGCCAGGATGATAGCTCTGATACGTCCCGGCCCAATCGTGAGCCAGCAGAGCATCGCTGAACTGAATGGCACGTTGGTACCACTGCATCGGCCGGGAAACTGGATAGATCGCGCGCGGAAGGAAGGCCAGGAGAAAGATCAGTGCAGGGATGATCCAGCGCCGAAATCGTCGAGACTGCCACAGGTTCTGCATATATCGTATCGCCCTTTACTGCAACGTGTCAGACACCCGCGCACACTCATTCATCGCTCACTACCCGGATTTTACTCAATAACAGTCGCTTGTCCAGCCAGTGACCATCCTCTGCAATGACCGGCAGGCGACCCTGGCCTGGAACGTACATCCCCACCTCGATGTCGTAAAAGTCCGGGGGGGTCGTCAGCCCCACGGTCAGGTCGCGGACGTCCTCGACGATCTGTCCCGGTTCCCATTGGCTGGTGGGCGCGCTGCCACCGGCAGGCCAGCTGTCGCTGTTGGCCCAGACCTGGGTTTCGACGCCGAGGACGTGGGCGAAGATCCTATAGTCCGTCTCCATGGGGACCAGTGCCCGCCAATAGAGCCTCAGGCGGACCGTCTCGCCAGGCCGCACCACGCGCCGGTCGAGCGTGTAGCCGACCAGCACTGCCTGGTCGCCAAAGTTGGCTTCCAGCGGATTGGGAATCTCACCGGGCCGGGGCCGGATCTCGACGCTCGCCAGGCGCAACGCGTCGCGCCCGTCGGCCGTGGCGAGACGCGGGCTATCGGGCAGGTAGACGCCCACCTGGACGTATCCCGCGTCCGGCGCGTAGGCTGTCTCCGGAACGTGCACGCGGTAGGTATCGGCAAAGACGACGCCAGGCTGCCAGGCGTCGGTGGGGTACCGCCCCAGGCCGGGGTAGGTGTCCCGTTGGGCGACCATGGTGCCCACGTCGCTCAGGAGGTGGACGAAGATGACATAGTTCTGCTGTGTGCGCGCCAACGTCTCCCAGTACAGCGTGACGTCCACCGTGTCACCGGGTTCGATGCTGGCCGGCGTAACCTGGTACCCCCGCAGCCGCGCCACGTCGCCGAGCCTGACGTCGGTGGGGTGCGGTACGGCAGCCAGTTCCGCCTCGGTCAGTGGCCGAGGGCGGGCGAAGGCCGGGGCGAGTACGCCGACCAGGGCACAGGTGGCCAGTGCAGCCATCCCAACTACGAGACCCGTGCTCGCCGTCCACGCCAGGCGGCGGGGGAGGAGCCGGCTCAGTCCCAGTGTTAGCACGAGGGCGAACGCGGGCAGGCCGGGGAACAGGAAGCGTCCCATCGCGCCGGCCGGTTGGATCATGATGTAGTAGAAAACGATGGCTGTGAAGGTGAGGGAGGTAGCCCCCAACAGAAGCAGGATGGCCACGGGGAGCGGGCCACGCCGGGGAAGCACGTAGCTGGCCAGGGCCAGGGCGCAAAAGGCCAGTAGCCCCTGGTAGATGGGCAGAGGCAGGGGAATCTGCCCGTAGCCGAAGCGCCCCCACAGGCTGCTCCAAAGGTAGGGTAGGCTCTGCCAGATCGCCCACCAATTGCCAGCCGCCGGCCGGCCGGCCCAGAGTTCGTTCAGTTTGTTCATCCCCGTGGGGTCGCCGTAGAGCGCATAGTTGCGCCAGAACCACCAGCCGGCGATGAGGGCCGCCAGGCCGAGGACGATGACGCCGCCGCGGACGAGAGTGCGCCAGTCGCGGGTCCGCCACGCGGCCAGGACGTAGGCCAGGGCGATGATGCCTCCCAAGGCCAGCAGGTTGAATTTGGTGAGGAGAGCCAGACCATAGATGATGCCAATTTGTACGTCGCTGCGGGGGCGCGGGCCGTCCTGGACCAGCCGGACGCACAGCAGCAACACTGCCGCGCCGCACAGCGCCGCCGGGATGTCGTTGTTGACCGCACCGCTCAGGTAGATGAACTGCGGGTTGAACGCGACCAGCGCGGTTCCCCCCAGTGCCAGCACGGGTTGCTCCCGAAAGACCCGGCGTCCAATGCAGTAGGTCAGCCAGACGGTGCCGGCACCCATGAGGACGGTCATCCAACGCACGACGTAGGCGGCCAGCGCGACGCCGTGGAAGGGGAAGCGTTCGTCGTCGCCGTGGAGGTACTGATTCTTGTTGTCGTCGCCAGCCTCCCAGTAGCGGTAGGCCCAGTAGGGATTGACTGGTGGTTCGTAGTAGACGTCCTGAGCCACGGGGATCCACCCGCTGGCCAACGCACCCAGGGCATAGTACAGCGGCGGGTGATGGCTTTGGATGCGGGGAGGGTCAGCCTCCTGCATGGGCAGGCTGTGATAGACAATCAGGTATCGCACGTAGCGGAAGTGCCGGATTTCGTCGGTCGGCTCGTAGAGCGGGGAGGCCAGGCTATAGGCGACGGCCAGCGCCAGGTAGATCAGCAGGATGAGGATGGCAACCATCCTATAGCAGAAAGGCCAGTGGCGGCGCAGTCTCGTCACGGCGCGGCCTCCTCGTGAGGCAACTCAATCTCCACCCATTCCCCCTGCGGCGAGCCGTTCGCATCCAGCACCGGCACGTTCTGGAGGGCCGGATAGGCATACATGCCGACGCGCATGCGGTAGCGTAAGCCGTTGCCCGAGGGAGCATCCGCCGGGACTGGAAGGTCAAACCAATTGAGGACCGTGTCCCCGGATCGCCAGTAGGCGGGGAGGAGGCTTGGCCCATCTTGCTGGCTCTGCAGTTGGCCTCGTTCGTCCAGCAGGTGGTTGAACCAGTGGTAATAGACGTCTTCGACAGGGGTGCGGGTGGCCTGCCAGACCAACGTCCAGTGGATCGTCCCGCCAGGGCGAAGGTCGCCGGTCAGGCTGTAACCGATCAGGTGCGCGCCGTTCGCCCAGGTATAGGGGCCATCCGGCAGTGGCTGGAAGTCAGGGATGGGAAAGTGACCGCCGGGCCAGCGGTAGAAGCGGTACGAGCGGGCAGCCTCGCGCAGCAAGATGCGCGCCTCGACCACTTCGGGGACAGCGCTGGCAAGCAGGGCCTCGCCGGGCGTTACATCAAAGGTCGCCCAGTAGACGGCCGGGCGGGCCGGGATGACCAGCGCCGTCCGAACGTCTACCGACCGGTGAGGCCTGTCAACCAGCAGTATATCGGCCACGTTCGGCATCTCGTACATGCGGGGCTCGTCCCCTGCGGAGAGGAGGATTACCTCCGTGCTGCCGATCTCCTGGCCCAGGCGCGTGGCTGTCTGCACTGCCTTGATCTCATAATGGATGGGGGTGCCGTACCCCTGGCGCGTGTCGTGGGTGGTCACGAAGCGCAGGAGCGCAGTGACCTCGTAGGTTTGCAAGGCAGCGAGGACGACCAGCAGGGCTACGAGTACTCCCTGGCCGATGCGCCCGATCCGGCGCGGCAAGCGTTGGCTGAGACTTGGGGGGTCTTTTGAGACTTCTGAAACCTGGCCCATCCAACGCCCGACCTGGGCGACCAGCCACCCGGCGAGGATGAACTGGGCCGGCAGGGTGGTGGTGAAGTAGTGGGGTGCGGGCGGCACGATGCCCCGGGTCAAGAACAGGGCCGGCATCGCCAGCCAGGTGGTGGCCATCAGCGCGGCGGCAGTCTCGTCATCGAACCCCTTGCGGGCCCGGCGGATGGCCCGCTCCAGGGCGAGTATACCACCGGCAACCGCCAGTACGCCCACGGCAGCGAAGAGCCAGCGCACGTTGGGAGTCGCGGCCACGAACTGGGGGTAGCGATCCGGCCCGGTCAGCCAGCCCAGGTCCTGGCCGGTGGTGATGATCCAGGTGCCGTACAGTGCATCGGCGCTCGTCGTCGCCGGCCGGTGCATCATCTCGGCGACGTGCTGGACGTTCCGCCAGCCGTGCCGGGCGTCGAAGGTGAGATAAGGGACGAACGTGAACGCGGCCAACGCCCCACCGAGCGGTACGAGCCGCCAGTCCAATCGTTTGCGAAAAATCAGCGCCCACACGATGGTCAGCAGGACGAAAGGCAGGGTGGAAAAGTGGAATTGGATCAGGGTCGCCAGCGCCAGGCAGTGCGCCAGCAGCGCCCAGCGGCGGCCGCGCACGAACGCCAGCCACCCGGTCACCACGTAGGGCAACACGACGAGGGGGAGCAGCGTGGTGTGCCAGATTTTGCGCGAGTAGATCACGGCCCACGGCGAGACGGCGAACAACAAAGTTGCTACCAGGGCTGCCGTGCGGCCGAACCAGTGGCGGGCCAGGAAGTAACAGCCGATCACCACGATCAGGTTGACGGCGGCGACGAAGCCGGTGGCAAAGACAGGGCTGGTGGAGAGCGCATAGGGAATCGCCAACAGCCAGATGACGCCGGGGAAGGTGTCCAGCCCGGTGGACGAGATTGGCCCAATCGGCAGAATCCTGCCTTGCCGGGCCACGCTCAGCGCCCACTTGGAGATCTCCGCCTGGTCCCACAGGAATTCTGCCTGGTCGAGGCGGTGGAACCGCAGCCAGGCGGCCAGAAGCAACACGGCACACAGCAGGATCAGTTCGAGTGTAGAAGGAGAGAGTCGCTTCGCGCTCAACGTACTTTTACCTCCGGCAGCCATACCCGGTCACTGGTTCCATCCGACGCCTGCATCGGCCAGCGCACCAGCGTGTCCGGCGAGTAGATGCCCAATTGGAGACGGTGCAGGCCGGGCGCTGTGCCGGCTGGAACCGGGATCCGCACGTGCTGGACGATGACGTCGCCGATCTCCAGGCCGCGGACCGCCGTTCCCCACCCATCGTACTGGGAGCAGGGCTGCCCATCCGGGTTGAGCATGTGTACGAAACTCGCCACGGGTGGCCTCATGTCCCCGCTGACCTGCCACAGCAGCGTGAGCGATACCTCTCCGCCCGCAGATACCGGGCCTGGCTCCAGGCGGTAGCCAAGCAGGCGCAGGCGGCCGTCGAACTCGACCGGTGGGGTCAAGGGGTTGCCCTCAGGTGTCCACAGCGGCGATGCGGCCGACCACTGCTCCAGCAGGGGCTGAATCACGGGCCGCGCGTCCAAATCTAACGTCCCCCAAGGGATTGCGGATTGCGGATTGCGGATTGCGGACAGCAGCGCATCCCGCAAATCAGGCGCGTAGGCCAGGGGTTCGGTCACCCGGTAGCGGGCCGGACCGGACATGGCGAAGATGAACCAGTCACTATCGGCGGTCCACTTGACGATTAACCGTTGGCCCTCGCGCCAGCCCAGTTCCTCTGCCGGTACATCGGCGACGCGCTCGCCCTGGACCAGCGTCCGGACGACGGGGGTGGCCGACGGGTAGTAGACCCGGTACAGGTTGATGGAGTAGCCGGCACGGGCTTCAGGGGGGCGTGAGCGGAAGTAAGCGTATAGGTCGGGATGAGTGAGCACCAGGCCCTGCCTCAGGCTGGTGCGGCTGATGGCATACCAGCCCGGGTCGGGGGTGTACGGATTGAAGGCCATGGACTCGGGGCCGCCCACAAAGTGCAAGAACCCAGGCGCTGGCCAGTAGCGGATGCCATAGAGGTCTGGGATAGCAGAGCCAAAGTAGCCGAGGTGAACGTACGGGATATGCCGTGCCTGCATGGTGGCCTTGAGCGCCGGCAGGTCCTGTCCCCAGTCGAGGTTGGCGTCCACCAGGTAGCGATCCGCGTTGGCTGCGCCGCCGGCCAGGCTGTTGAAGAACGAAAGGTGATGGGGATAGATCGCCACGGCGTCCAACGCCAGCCAGAGGACGAGGGCGGCCACGACCACTAGCCGGATGGCGTCCCGGCGGCGCCGGAGGGGCCAGGAAATCCCCACAGCCGCCTGCCCGGCCAGCCCACACGCGAACGGCAAGAGCGGCAGCAGGAAGCGGTGCCCGAGTTGCAGCGCGCTGGCCTCAGCCGCCACCGCAAAGATGGCCATGGGCAGCAGAAATGGGCCCGGGACCCTTAGCGCACGCCGTCGTGCGAGCACGAGTAGACCCAGACCCGAAAGGAGCAGCACGGGCCAGGGGGTTTTGAGCAGCAGTGCCAGCGGATAGTAGAACCACACGCCGTTGGGCCACACTCGTCCAAGAGCATACGTCGGCTGGCCGTTGATGAGGCGGTCGCCTTGAAACCAGATGCCCTTCCAGAAGGCCGGGGCGGGCAGGCCGTTGGCCATCGAGAATCCATAGACCGCCCAGATGGTCAGCCCGCAGATAGCCGCCACGCCGATCAGCCCTGCGGCACGCTGCCGCCACAGCCGAGGCGCTCTGGGCAACCGGCCCTCAGCCGGACGATGAACCAGTGCCAGGAGCAGTGCGACAGGACCGATGACCAGCCCGCTGTATTTGCTCACGCACGCCGCTCCGGCCAGCAGGCCGGCGACGACCAGCCGCACGACGGAAGGGCGCTCCAGCCATCGCCACCAGGTCCACGTGGCAAAAAAAAGCATCGCTGCCACGCCCAGGTCATTGGTGCCGAGACTGGCGTGGGCGACGATGCCGGGGTCCAGCACGTACAGGGTCAGCGCCAGCAGCGCGGGCAAGCGGTCCGACACCTCGCTCGTCCAGCGGAAGATCGCAGCGCCGAGCAAGATGGCCAGGGCGACGTTGGGGAGTCGTCCCAGCCAGATCATGCGGAGGGCGAGGCCGGAGTTGGCCTGCCACAGGAAGACGTCGCCGAAGGAGCCATACTCCGCCTGCTGCCAGGCGCTGCTTTCGAGGGGGAGGTGCGGGTCGAGCAACAGCAACGGGGCGGCCACCCACGCGTCAATCAGCGGCGGGTGGTCGCTGTTGAGGCGCACGTCGCCGGTCCGCAGGTAGGCGTAACCGGCGCCCAGATGGTACGGTTCGTCGAAGGCAGCAGAGTTCGCAGCCGCGCTGCCCAGGGCCTGGATGGCCAACAAGGCGAGCGCGGCTGCAACGTATAGCAGAACCCACGGCTTCCAGGTGGAAAGCGTACGCCGTATCCCTATCCGTTCATCCACGTCGGACGGTCTCGACGACCACGCTACGATATAGGGTGCGCCCTACTGGGTGCAGGCCGCGTTCGGGGTGACCCTGAAGTCGTCGAAGCGGTAGTCCACGGGCGTTATCTCATAGTCGCCGCCGATCAGTCCGACCCGCGTGGTACCACTGAGGCCACTAAGGTGGTACGTGCCCTTGTTCTGGCCATCTATGTAGATAGTAAAATTGTTGCCATCCACGCCAACCTTGAACGTGTGCCACTTGCTGATGGCGAGCGTCCCCGCAGACTCCCCGATCCCTGGATTGTCCAGGTAGGCGCACCCGATCATCGGGTATTTGTACTGAGGGTTGTGCGCAACGAACCACCCCATCGTGTTTTCACCTATGCTCGTACACAAGGCATATATGTTCGTGTTGCTCTCGTTGGCACCGAAGACAAGCCCTCCGCTAGACCAATACGGGTAAAAGTCCCAGTTCTGATAGGGGGGCTCGCGCTTGAAGAGCTTTATCCGCGTCTCGACGCAGTACTTGTCGGTGGGAGGCCGGTAGGGAGCCATGGCATCCGGCTGGTGGAACCAGATGTAAGGTCCACCTGCGTCAATCATGATGCGGTACTGGCCATTGTCGTAGCGTAGCCGGTAGTAGGTGCTGGTCTCTGGGATGACTTTCTTCGCCACGACCGGCCAGCCGCTGTTGGGGTTGCTGAAGTCGTCGAAGAAGCCGAGGCTCACGGATTTGACGTTGCTCCATTCACCTGGCCCATACTCGTTGTTGCCCTGCACACGGTAGTAATACGTGCTGCCGGTTTTGCCAGTGAATGCGTACGACTTGCTGCTGGTGCTGTAATTGACCACATTGGCCGTGAAGGCCACGTCGGTCGCTTCCTGCAGGGTGTACGTGGTCACCAGCACGTCGGCGTGGTCATACGTCCATTCGATGGTATAGTTGCCCCCGCTGTTCTGGATGTCCTTCAAAACCGGCGCGTAGGGGATAGGCGGCCAGCGCTTGAAGATGAGCAGGAGGTACGTGACACCGCCCTTGTTGCGCAGAGTAATGGTGATGGTATCTATCAGGCTGAGATTGCCGCCCCCGTCCTGTGCCTGGGTGTAGATAGTATGTTGGACGCCATCTTCCGCGGGGGCGGACCAGTCGTACGTCCAATCCCACCATCCCCCTGCGTTGGCGGTGGCCGTGGCGGTTTGCCAGTTGCCCGCGTCTATGCGTACGCGCACCGTCATCTGGGCGCTGCTAACGCTCACCGCCAGGGCGCTCGGCTCGGGCAAGGCGGCGGGCTCGGAAAGAGAACTGGGGACCTGGCTGAGTTGGCTGACGACCACCGACTGGACGTTGCTCCAACGGCCCGGACGGGCCTCGGCATTATACGCTCGGACTCGATAGTAGTACGTTCCCAGGCCCTTGCCTGAGATAAAGTACGGTGAGTTCGATGCGTTGTAGGTCGTGGGGCTACTGAAACTGGTGTCCAAAGATTCTTGCAGGACATAGTTCTGGGCCGAAATCGCGGACGTCCACTCTACGTTGTAAGCGCCGCCTCCGCCAAAGTTGCTGATCGGTAGCAGTGTCACGTCCCCTGGGAAAGGCCGAGGGATGGTCGTGTCCCAGGCCACGCCGCTGATGGTCACCGTGCC
>DATKWP010000184.1:0-3228 GCA_035529535.1 Anaerolineae bacterium
GGTCGAACAGGAAGTGCAAGGCCAGGAGGAGCAGCAGCGTCGGCCAGGCCACGCGCACGACGCCTATGTCGGTGACCAGGACCAGCCAGACGAGCCCGGCCAGCGCCAGTGGCGCGGTGTACAAGTAGCCGATCACGTCCCCTATACCCTCGGTACGTTCCAGCCCGCCCAGGTTCTCCAAGCCGGGCCAGAACTTTCTGGCGATAGACAGCAGCCGCGCCTCCATATGTAACCTCAATCGGCCTGCCCGCTCACCTGCTCACCGCAGCGGCCCTTTCCTTCAATAGGCGGCGCAGTCCCCTACGATAGACGGGGATGGCGAGCGATGGTAACAGCACATCCGAAATGAAGGTGGCGAACCAGGATATGCGCGACGGAGGTTGAGGGCCTCGGGGGGATGGCCTCTCGCTGGCCAGCGTCACCTCAGCCACGGTGAAGGTTTCTCCCTGTGCCTGCGTCAACTCTGCCAGGACTCGCCCATCTGCGTTGACCACTTTGCAGCCCTGGACCAATTGGCACGCCATCTCCATCCGGCCGGCCTGGGGAAGGTACTTGACCAGCCAGGGAGCGACAGGCAAGAAGGCCAGGAAAGTGCCCAGGCTGTTGGGAATGGTGGTCCTGACGTGTCCTGACCCCACCGTATTCACGGCCGGCACCCCGAGCCATCCGGCCTGTTCATTGATCATATCGCCAAACACCGACTCCCCGGCCCCCTTGAGCGAAGCCATCGCTGGCCCCATGTCGTCAAACGTCAACGCATTACCGCTGGAAAAGTGAAAGGTAGGATTACCGATGTCCGGGGGGCAACTGGTGATGATCATCAGGTCTACGCGGCCGGCGTAACGGTTCCACAATCTGGGGTGGGCGACGTCCCAGCAGACCATCAACCCCACGTGCCCCAGGTCGGTCTCGGCCACCGTGACGCCGTGGCCAGGGCGAAAGTAGGCCCGCTCCCAGCCCCAAGGGTGGTTCTTGTCGTAGTGCCATGTGCGGCCATCCGGGGCGAAGAGCAGCAGGCGATTCACTATTTCGCCGCGCCCCAATACCATCAGAGACCCGGCCAGGTGGACGTTCAGGCGGGCAGCGGTCTCTTTCATCCAGGCGGTGGTGAGGCCATCCGGCGGCTCCGCCAGGCGGAAGTTGGCGTAGGCGTAGGCGTAGCCGGTGTTGAAAAGTTCCGGCAGGGCTACCAGGTGTGCGCCAGCCTCGGCGGCTGCGGCGACCAGCCGGCTGGCGCGCGCCAGGCGGGCGGCGGTGGGAGCCGGGCTGGCATCCATCTGTACGGCGGCGAGTCTAATGGTCCGGGGCATATATGCTTGATGAGACTCCGACTTGACGTTAGGCAATTCTAACCAGTTTCCATCTGGCGTCAAGTGCTGCGCGAGGCCGCCCTCCTTGCCAGAATCCCCATCTTGCGGTACACTCTGGCCTCGGCTGGCCGTACGTTCAGGCCAGGCACAGGGAGAGTAGATGTCATCACGCTCGAAACTCATCATCGGCATTGTCCTGATCGCCGGCCTGATCCTGGCTGGGGTGGCCTTCCGTGCCCCCATCGTGCGCCTGATTTCTCCGCATACACCGACGCCGACCCCCACCGCTACGCCGACGCACACTCCATCGCCCACCGCCACTCCTACCGCCACCTTCACGCCCACTCCGACCCCCACTGCCACGCCCACGCATACTCCCAGCCCCACGCCCACCCCGACGGCCACACCTACTGCGACCCCTACGCCTGTCCCCACGGACACTCCCGTGCCTGAACCTGTCCTACCCTCCTCTACGCCCGCCCCCGTGCCGGACAGCCCCCCTACGCCAGCGCCCGAGTGCTCAGCCGATCCTGTGCCGCCTCCTGCGGCCATCGGCGGGCGGCGGCTGGTGGCCTTTTACGGCGTCCCCATCGGGCGGGGCCTGGGCATCCTCGGCGCGAACGAGGTCACCACCACGCTAAGACTCCTGCGCGAGCAGGCCGAAGCCTACCGCCAGGTGGACCCGTGCGTGGAGGTGGTCCCGGTCTTCCACACCGTAGTGACCATCGCCGATGCCCACCCGGGCGAGGACGGCGGTTACAGCCACCGCCTGTCATCCGAGACGTTGCGCTGGTGGCTCGACACCGCCGCCGCGCAGGGGGTGTGGGTGGTGCTCGACATTCAGCCTGGGCGCAGCCCGCTGACGAGCGAACTCGGTTTCGTGGAACCCTTTTTGCAGGAACCCAACGTCCACCTGGCCGTTGACCCCGAATTCATGGTCGAGGATACAGGTATTCCTGGGACGAATCTAGGCCACATTGATGGAGAGACGATCAACGCGGTGCAGGCCTGGCTCAACGGGATCGCCGAACGCGCCGGGCAGCACAAGATTCTCGTCATCCACCAGTTCGACAATCGCATGATCGTGAACAAGGAGGCCATCCAGGACTATCCGCTGGTTGACCTGGTGTGGGATGCAGATGGCTTCGGTGGCGCGGGGGCGAAGCGGGGGGACTATAACCAGTATCGCGGGGAGGCGGGCTTTGAGTACGGCGGGATCAAGCTGTTCTACAACTATGACACGCCCCTGATGACGCCCGCACAGGTGCTGGCGCTGGACCCACGGCCGGCCTACGTCGTGTACCAGTGAGCCGGGGTCCGTAAAGTGTAATTCGTGATGCGTGGTGCGTGTTCCGTGTTTCGTCACGCAACACGGAACGCGCACCACGTTTCACGTTTCACGCTTCACGCCTCACGTCATTCGATGACCGTAAACAGCCCTCCATCGCTCCGCCCAAACACCTCCGGGAAGTACATCTCGTAGGCGTGGGTGGGGATGACGCGGTACTCGCCGGGCAGGCTGGCGCGGATGAGGTAGGTGTACTCGTACGTGCCGCGCGGCAGGTAGGTGGCGAAAAGCACCGCCTTCTCGTCGCGCAGTTCGGTGTGGCTGAACCACCACCAGCCGTAGCCGCCACCCCATGGGTCGTAGCGGTCGGTGCGGGTGAGTTCAGGCGCCTGGCCGACGACGCTGGTCGTCTTGAGGCTCTGGTCCACCCCCTCGGCGCCAGCGGGGAAGGGGTCCTCGACCACCACGTAGTGCAGGTCATTGGGGGCGACGATGGTCAGTTTGACCTGGATCGCGTCCCCCACCTGCGCACCGTCTACTGCCTGGCACGCCTGCTTCTCCAGGTCGCAGTCGGCCAGCGTGTACCTGCGGCTGACGATGATGCCCCGGTTGAGGGCGGTCACCTTCTCG
>DATKWP010000185.1:0-8070 GCA_035529535.1 Anaerolineae bacterium
CGCCATCAGCATTCCTCTCTGTCGAAGCAAGTCGTGACGCGCCCGTGACGCACATCTGCTATACTCTGGTTGATTATATCATGCGGAAAGCGCTTTGTACAGAGTTTTTCGGCCAAGGAGTGCCAAAATGAGTAGCCAGAAGTTGCCGCAGCAGATGATTGGTATGAACCAGTTCGCTGATGTGAACCATCCCGTCTTTCCAACCATCTTTAAGCGTAAGCCAAGGAGAGACAATGCTATGACAACCCAATTAGCGACTGCTTCGGTAACCGCTCGTCTGTCCGGCCTGCCCGGCCGGGCGATCGTGACGGCCCGCGGCCATCATTTCATTGTGGACTCGCCGCTGCCCCTGGGTGGCCCCAACGAGGAGATCAACCCCATGGACGTCTTGCTGGCGGCCTTGGCTGCCTGTGGCACCTTCGTGTGCGAAACGGCCGCCGCGGAAATGAACGTCCCGTTGGAGGGAGTGGCCGTCACGGCCGCGGGCGACTTTGACCCGCGCGGCCTATGTGGCGCACCCGTGGACCCACGGGTGCAGGCCCTTCGCGTCCGGCTGGCCCTGACCGGCCCAACAGCGGCACAGGCACAGGCACTGGCCCAAGCCTTTCAGACGCGCTGCCCCGTGTACACCACGTTGTCCAGAGCAGCCCCGATCGAGTTACAAGTCGTGGCGGAACCCGCGCCGCCAAGATACAGAAAGGAGCAGAAAATGAAGGTCTTACGTTGTCGCGATGCCGGCTTCGATTGTGACCACGAGGTGCGCGCCGAAAGCGAGGAAGAACTGCTGCAGCAAGTGGCCGAACACGCCCAGGCGGTGCACCACGTCGAGGTCACGCCCGAGTTGGTCGAGCAGGTGAAAGGCCTCATTCAGGAGGAGTAGGTATGCGAGCAAGGGGGCTGCCAACGGCCAACCAATACCCAGCCAGGCTCAGGTGGATCATTCTGACTGTGGGCCTGGCCCTCGGTCTGCTCGCACTCTGGTTCTGGCTGTTCAGCGCCTCTGCTCAAGGCCAGGCCTACTCTATCACCACCTCCGTCGCGGCGGGCGATACGAATCAGTTTGCGGTTCAGTTCGTTGGAAGCATCGGCGGAAGCGCAGACGCGGTCGCCGTCAGCAGCACACGCGCCTACCTGGGCGAGGGTGCCGCGTTGACCATCCTCGACGTGAGCAACCCGGCGCTGCCGGCGCGCCTGGCGCGTGTGCCGTTGCCAGACCTGGTCAGAGATATACAGGTGGTAGGCAGCCTGGCCTACGTCGCCGATCGTGAAAGTGGACTACAGATCATTGACGTGAGCGATCCGGCCAACCCGGCGCTGATAAGCCGCCACAACACACCGGGCTATGCCCAGAGCGTGCAGGTGGTGGGCGGTCTGGCCTACGTCGCCGATTACGACGATCTGCAGATCATTGACGTGAGCGATCCGGCCAATCCCTTCCCGCGCGGCGGCCTCGCTACGCCGGGGGATGCCATTGACATGCAGGTGGTAGGCAGTCTGGCCTACGTTGCCGATGCATCCGCAGGGTTGCAGGTCGTTGATGTGAGCAACCCTGCCAGCCCCACCCTACGCGGCAATTTCGACACGCCGGGCGAGGCCCGTAGCGTGCAGGTGGTGGGCAGCCTGGCCTACGTCGCGGACCGCAGCGGTGGGGGACTGCAGATCATTGACGTGAGTAACCCGCTCAGTCCCACGTTGCGCGGCAATTTCGACACGCCGGGTGACGCCCGCAGCGTGCAGGTGGTGGGCAGCCTGGCCTATATTGCGGATGAGTTCGCAGGGTTGCAGATCGTTGACGTGAGTAACCCTGCCAGCCCCACGCTGAGCGGCAACTTTAACACTCCGGGCTATGCCCGGAGCGTGCAAGTGGCGGGCAGCCTGGCCTACATCGCCGATGGCCGCAGCGGGTTACAGGTCATCGCCGTGAGCGATCCGGCCAGTCCTACACCGCGGGGCAGTTATGAGCCGCCGGGTGCTGCGCGAGGTGTGCAGGTGGTGGGCAGCCTGGCCTACGTAGCCGATGACGCCGGTGGATTGCGGCTCGTCAATACAAGTATACCCACCGCTCCCACGTTGAGCGGCAAATATGACACGCCGGGGCAGGCAGTCGGTGTACAGGTGGTAGGCAGCCTGGCCTACGTCGCCGATTACCTCGGTGGCCTGCAAATCATTGACGTGAGTGACCCCCTCAGTCCCACCCTGCGTGGCCGTCATTTACCAAGGGCCATGAGTGTGCAGGTGGTGGGGAATCTGGCCTACGTTGCCGCCGGCAACAGCGGGCTGCAGATCGTTGACGTGAGCGATCCGGCCAACCCCATCCTGCGCGGCAGCCTCGAGACGCCGGGGGACGATGCTCTCGACGCGCAGGTGGTGGGCAGCCTGGCCTACGTCGCCGATTACGACGGCGGACTGCAGATCGTTGACGTGAGTAACCCACTCAGCCCCACGCTGCTCGGTGGCCTCGAGACGCCGGGGGATGCTCTTGACGTGCAGGTGGTCGGCCATCTAGCCTATGTCGCGGATCAGTACGGTGGGCTGCAGATCGCTGACGTGAGCAACCCGCTCAGTCCCACCCTGCTCGGCCACTTTGATACAGGGGCGAATGCGCGGTGCGTGCAGGTGGTCGGCAGCCTGGCCTACGTGGCCAATGCGTGGGATGGCCTGCAGATCATTGACGTGAGCGATCCCCTCAGCCCCACCCTGCGCGGTGTCTACGACACGCTGGGGAATGCCTACGCTACGCAGGTGGAAGGCAGCCTGGTCTACGTGGCGGATTGGAACGGTGGGTTGCAAATCCTGCGCGTTGTGGCATACTGTGCGTTCTTGCCGCTCATCATGCGGTAGCATGGCGGCGTCTAGAAGGCTGATCGCATTCGACTATCGCATCGTCGCTAAGTCGCCTCTTCTTGCCGGTCGCCTTGCGTTAACCAAAGGAAGACACAAAATGAAACGCAACCTCTATCTGAGCAGTATCGTGGCGGGTGCGGCGATGCTTCTGCTCGCGCACATGGTGACGGCCCAAGACCCCGGCCCGCCAGGTGCCACCGATACGCAGGTGGCCGCGCCCGGCACCGGCGCTTCGACTGCGCTCAGCACGGGCTTCACCTACCAGGGGCAACTCGCGAAAGGCGGCAGCCTCGTCAACGAAGCGTGCGATTTCCAGTTCAGCCTGTGGGACCCAGCGGGCAGCGGCTCACCTCCGTCCGGGGGCACACAAGTCGGCAGCACACAGCCGGTGAGCAACACCAACGTGACCAATGGCCTGTTCACCGCGCGGCTCGACTTTGGCAGCAGCGCCTTCACCGGCGACGCGCGCTATCTCCAGGTTGCCGTGCGCTGCCCGGCGGGGAGCGGCGGTTACACGACGCTCGCCCCGCGCCAGCTACTCACTGCTGCACCCTACGCGCTCGGCCTGAGGCCGGGGGCGACCATCAGCGGGACGGTTCCCTATCCAGGCGCAGCCCTGGTATTGAACAATAGTGATTCGTCAAGCGCGGGCCTGTATGCGCGTTCAGGCGATGGAAATGCAGCCGACGTCGAACTGGGCAGCAACAGCAACACCGGCACCGGCGACAATGGCCGCATTCACTCGACCGGATACGGCAGCAGCGACCTGTACCTCACCAGCAACGACGACGTCACCATCGAGTTGGACGAGAATGAGGACGAAGCGGGCACGTTGCGGGTTGACGTCTCCGGCCTGCCTGTGTTTCAGGTGGACGAAAGCGGCGATGCGATCCAGGCGCGGAGCGCGGATGGACTGGTCAAGGCCGGCGTTGCGGCCGTCTGCGGGGCCGCTAACTCTCAGATCGTGCAGTGCTTTAACAACGTGAATGGCGAGACGATCTGGATCGCCAACGGCTCGGGGCCCGGCAGGTGCCAGATCAACTTTGGTTTCGACATATCCGATCGCTACATCGTGGCAACGGCTGCTGGCGACGACGAAGCGCGGGGTGTGACCGTTGGCGATGCCATTGGACACGCCACGTCGTTTTTCCGATGGGACGACGACGGTTTCGGCGAGAACGGCCTGATTTACGTGCTCGTCTACTGACTTTAAAAGGAGTTGTTCGTCACCAGTGTCTACCTGTTGATCCCCTGAGGAGTTGGCCTATGAGAACCTTCGTCTACGTCGCCTTCGTTGCCACGTTGCTTGTTGTGTTGCCAAACACCGGTGGGTGCGAACCGGAGACGCAATCTCTCGTCCTCTATCCCCAATCCCCAATCCCCAGTCTCCAATCTCCAACTCCCAGCCTCCGACCTCCGACTCCCAATCCCCAATCTCCAATCTCCAATCTCCAATCCACCACCGACCCGCTCCTGTTCTTCTCCGATGTGGTCAGCGGCCCCAAGACCGGCAACAGCGACACCTCGGGCGGGCGCAGCGGGCAGGATGGCGCTATCGTCACCCTTTGGGGGAGAAACCTGGGGAACACGCAGGGCAGCAGCAAGGTCTACGTCAACGGCGCAGAAGCGGCCTCCTACTACTACTGGGGCAACGCCACGGTCCCCGCCGATCTCTACACCTTTTACCGGATGCAGATGGTCTCGTTCCAGGTCAGCCACCTGGCGCAGGATGGGCCTGGCTCGATCTACGTCGTCGTGAATGGCCGGCCATCCAACACGCTGCCGTTCACCGTGCGCACCGGCAAGATCTACTTTGTGATGACTACCGGGCACGACGACACGGGCAACGGCAGTTGGGGTGCCCCCTGGCGGACCATCCCCCAAGCCGCCGACAGCCTGGCCCCCGGCGACATCGCCTACGTCGGCGACGGCGTGGATCAGACCGCAGAGACAGACTATAGCGCTGCCGTCAACCTGGGCAGTGATGGGCAGCCCGGGCGGCCCAAAGCCCTCATTGTCTACCCTGGCGCGACCTCCCACGTGGGCAGTGCCACGCTGGGGAGAGCCTTTCACGTCTGGAATAGTGACACAGGCGGCTATTCTGTGCACTGGGTCATCGCCCGGTTCATCATGACGACCGCTGAGGTCGGCGTCACTGCGCAGACCGGGTTTCGCGTGGTAGGCAACTATGTCACCGCGCCCAACGGCGATGGCATGGATGGAGCCATCGGCGGCATTGGGAACGACATCTACGTCTTGGGGAACGAATTGGAGCACGTTGGCAGCGCCAATTGCTCGAAACTCTATCACGCCGTCTACATCTCCGGCGTGCGGCAGAGTAGCGGCCCCAGAGCGCCGACCGAGTCCAACCGCGAGGTGGCCTGGAACTATATCCATGACAATCTATCGAACCGGGCCATCAATATCTACAGCGAGCAGGAGTATGCCGCTTACATTCAGCAGCACCGCATCCACGACAACGTGATCGTCAACCAGCGCGGGGATGGCATCCTGCTCGGCTATTACGTGACCGGCGACAATTGGCTCTACAACAACCTGGTCATCAACGCCGGGCTGGGGCCGGAATGGGACGACCCTTCCTATCATACCGGCATTCGGATCGCCACCGGCCACGAGAATGTCTCTCAAACGGCGGTGTATGCTTACCACAATACCCTGTACGGCAATGGCTGGTCGGGGGCGGCCTATGCCGGTGAAACCGGCAGCCTGTTGATCGCCCCACGGGCCTCGACGACGGTTCATCTCAGCAACAACGTCATCTACTCCACCGGTGAACCATACCTGGCCGGGGAATCGGCTTCGCTGCCGGCAGGGGATTATCGCAACTGCTGGTACGGCGACGGCAGCCCCCCAGCCTGGGACACGAGCGCCATCAACGACGATCCCGCCTTTGTAAGCCCGGCTGCTTTCAATTTTCAACTGCAGACGAACAGCCCGTGCGTTGACGTCGGGCGAGACGTGTCAGCGGTAGTGGCCCGCGACATTTTAGGTGTGCCCCGGCCGCAGGGCGCGGCCTTCGACCTGGGGGCGTATGAATCTGTTACCGGCACAGTGTCGTTGCAGCCCCGGGTGCGCCTGCCGCTCATCGTGCGCACGGCGCCCACGTCCTGAGCGCGCCCGATCAGTGGAGTTGGCTGTGCGGGCAGGATTGTACAGCGTTTCTCTGCCTGTGCGCAGGAAGGAGGAGAGGATGAACACCCGCAGAGTGGTCACGACCTTGATACGTGTGGGGCCGGTACTGGTGCTGCTAGCCGGGCTGCTCGGCCCGTTGCCGGTGGGCAGCGCTCGCGCCGCCCGGGCGCCCCAGGATGGCCTCACGCCGCTGGCGGACCTGCTGAACGCCGATGGCACGCTCGACCTGAGTAGCGGCTTCAGCGGCGCGCTGGACCCGGCGGGCTGGCGCATGGAGTACGGAGTGGGCAGCGCTCCGATCTTCAAGCCGGCTAACGAACCGGCCGCACCGCTGTCGCCGGGCAAGGAGTGGTACCCCCTCGGCTCGGGCCTGAACGGGTTTGTCTACAACATCGCCGTGGCTGGTCCGGATGTCTACGCTGGTGGTTGGTTCACCGACGCGGGAGGACACGCGAGTGCCGACCGCATCGCCCGCTGGGACGGCCTGGCCTGGCACCCCCTCGGCTCCGGCCTGAATAGCCCAGTCTACGCCCTCGCGGTGGCGGGGGCGAACGTCTACGCCGGAGGCACGTTCACCAACGCGGGTGGAGGTGCCAATGCCGACCGCATCGCCCGCTGGGACGGATCGGCCTGGCACGCTCTCGGCTCTGGCTTAAATGCTCAAGTCCTGGCCATTGAGGTGGCGGGGACGGATGTGTACGTCGGTGGCGCGTTCACCGACGCGGGTGGAGACACCAGTGCCGACCACATCGCCCGCTGGGACGGCTCAACCTGGCATGCCCTCGGCCCCGGCCTGAACGATACCGTCTACGCTATCGCGGTGGCGGGGGCGGACGTCTACGTGGGGGGCCGCTTCACCGACGCGGGTGGGGACACCAATGCAGACTACATTGCCCGCTGGGATGGCTCGGCCTGGCACGCCCTCGGCTCGGGCCTGAACGACGCCGTCTACGCTATCGCAGTGGCGGGGGCAGACGTCTACGTCGGGGGCCTGTTCGAAGACGTCGGTGGGGACGCCAATGCCGACTGCATCGCGCGCTGGGACGGTTCAGCCTGGCACCCCCTCGGCTCCGGCCTGAACGACAGAGCGGTGGCCATCGCTGTGGTTGGGGGAGACATCTACGCTGGGGGCTGGTTCCACAATGCCGGTGGAGACGCCAACGCCAGTTACATCGCCCGCTGGGATGGCCTGGCCTGGCACCCCCTCGGCTCCGGCCCGGGCAATTTCGTTGACGACATCGCGGTGGCGGGGGCAGACGTCTACGTGAGTGGCCGGTTCACCCACGCGGGTGAGGACGCGAATGCCGCCCACATCGCTCGTTGGGACAGCGCGGGCTGGAGCGCGCTTGGCTCCGGCCTGAACGATGCTGTTTACGCCATCGCGGTGGCCGGTCCGGACGTCGCGGATGAGTACACCCGTTACATCGGTGGCGGGTTCACCGACGCGGGCGGAGACACGGATGCCGACCACATCGCCCGCTGGGATGGCTCAGCCTGGCACCCCCTCGGCTCCGGCCTGAACGGTCCTGTCAACGCCATCGCGGTGGCCGGGGCGGACGTCTATGCAGGGGGCGTGTTTACCGATGCAGGTGGAGATGCCAGTGCCGACGCTATCGCCCGCTGGGATGGCTCCGCCTGGCATGCACTCGGGCCGGGCCTGAACGGCCACGTCAACGCCATCGCGGTGGCCGGGGTGAACATCTACGTCGGGGGTGAATTCACCGACGCGGGTGGAGACGCCAATGCCGACAACATCGCCCGCTGGGATGGCTCAGCCTGGCACGCCCTCGGCTCTGGCCTGAACGGTACCGTCTTTGCCATCGCAGTGGCCGGGGCGGACGTCTACGTCGGGGGCAATTTCACCGACGCCGGTGGAGACGGCAACGCCGACCGGATCGCCCGCTGGGACGGCTCGGCCTGGCACCCCCTCGACTCCGGCCTGAACAACTATGTCTACACCATCGCAGTGGTCGGGGTGGACGTCTACGTTGGAGGCCGGTTCACGGACGCGGGTGGAGACGCGGATGCCGACTACATCGCCCGCTGGGATGGCTCGGCCTGGCACCCGCTCGG
>DATKWP010000186.1:0-4838 GCA_035529535.1 Anaerolineae bacterium
GGAAGCGCTCTACCACGCGGACGAGGAACTGTATCGCCACCTGGATTTGGATGAGGTACTGCACACACTGGTGGGCGTGGCGATGGACGTCTTGCGGGCCGACAAGAGCACCCTGATGGTGTGGGATGCCCAGGGCAGCAGGTTGGTGGTGGGAGCCGCCCGTGGCTTCAGCGCCGAGACGTTGGCCCGCATGTCTTTCGCTCCAGGCGAGGGGGCAGTGGGGCGCGCCGCCGCCAGCGGTGCACCGGTGATCGTGGAAGATGCTGACGCGGACCCCCGCGTCGCCAGGTGGATCGTCGAGCCGGAGGGGATCCACTCGTTCATGCACGTGCCGATCAAGATCGGCGGCCAGGTCTTTGGCGTGTTCAACGTAAACTATGCGCAACCCCGCGCGTTCGGCAGTGAGGAGTTGCGACTGTTCACTGCGCTGGCTCAGCGAGCCGCGCTCGTCATCGAGAACGCCCAACTCTATGGGCGGGCGCAGGAACTGGCGGTGGTGGAGGAACGCAGCCGCCTGGCCCGCGACCTGCACGACGCGGTGACACAGACCCTGTTTTCGGCCAGCCTGATCGCCGACGTGTTGCCCCGCTTGTGGGAGCGGGACCCGCACGTCGGGCGGGTACGCCTGGAGGAGGTACGCCAATTGACACGGGGCGCACTGGCGGAGATGCGTACGCTGCTCCTGGAACTGCGCCCGGCCGCCCTGGTCGAGGCGGAGATGAGCGAACTATTGCGCCAGTTGGCCGAGGCGCTCCGAGGCCGGGTGCGCGTGCCGGTGACGGTGGAGGTGGATCGAGAGTGCCCGCTGCCCCCCGAAGTAAAAGTGGCCCTGTACCGCATCGCGCAGGAGGCGCTCAACAACGTGGCCAAGCATGCAAACGCCAGCCAGGTGGCGGTAAGCCTGCATTCCTCCCCCCTCTCCCTCCCAGGGAGAGGGGAGGGGGTGAGGGTCGAAATGATCATCCGTGACGACGGCCACGGCTTCGATCCACACTCCGCCCCGCCGGACCACCTCGGCCTGGGCATCATGCGTGAACGGGCCGAGGCCATCAATGCCCGGCTGACGATCCAGAGCGAAGTCGGGCGCGGGACGGAGGTCGTGGTCGTGTGGCCGTGACGAGCCCGTAGCCTGGTCATGTGACCAGCGAAAAGACCCCCCTTCTGTCCAGTCCACAGACTCCCCGGTTGGCTGATGCGCCGGGGAGTCGTTTTGTGTTACACTGTGGTCAACACGGGACGGAGTGGAGATGATATGGGATGTTGAGAAACGGAATGCGCGTGCTGATCATAGACGACCAGCCTCAGGTCCGTTCGGCACTGCGGCTGTTATTGCGCGAAGAATTGGGCGTCACCGCGGTCGGCGAGGCCGCAGACCTGGCACAGGCGCTCGAGTTGATCGGAGTAGAACAGCCCGACCTGGTACTCCTGGACTGGGAGTTGCCGGCCCGAGGAGGTGCGGCGGAAGTACTGGCGAACCTGCGGACCGCGCACCCGGGACTGGCCGTGATCGCACTCAGCACCAGGCCCGGGGCGCGGCAGGCGGCGCTGGCGGCAGGAGCGGATGGTTTCGTCAGCAAAGGGGAGCCGCCGGAACGGGTGGTGGATGGAGTGAGAGGGTGTCGTTGCACGCCCAGGAGGCCAGAATGAACATTATTACCGTCATCGGCGTCTTTATAATAGGGATCACCGTGAAGAATCTCATCGCCAATCGCCTCCAGGAACGAGCAGCAATCGAGGAGGTGATGGCCGGCCGGCTGGACAGTTAGGCGGGCGAGCCGCCACGGTGAAGGTCAGGGCGGGTACGAGGAGGAGTGGCTTCTCTGTGTATCTCTGTGTAAAAAAGGTATCTGTTCACACATCCCTGATCCCTGCCCCCTGCTCCCTACTTGAGATACTTGCCCACGATCGGCGCCAGTCTCTCCCTGAGTTCCTGCGGGATGAGGTCACGCTGGGTGATGAGGGCGGTGGCCAGGGTCGAGCCGCACTCGCAGCCCCGTTCCGCCGCGGCCAGGCGGGGCAGCAGGATGCGCAAGGTCCTCTGGGCCAGGGCGGCGTTGGCGGAGAGCGTGGCCAGCAGCATCTCGACGTTGACCGGCTCCCCCGTCTCCCGCCAGACGTCATAGTCGGTGACGTGGGCCATCACGGCGTAGCACATCTCCGCCTCGCGGGCCAGGAAGGCCTCGGGACTGGACGTCATGCCGATGATGTCCATGCCCCAGGCGCGGTAGGTGAGGCTTTCGCCCCGGGTGGAGAAGCGCGGGCCTTCGATGGTGATGAAGCGCCCACCCCGGTGAACGGTGCCGCTGGCCTCAAGCGACGCCTCGGCCAGGAGGGCGGAGAGCCGCCCGCAGAAAGGCTCCGCCACGCCGATGTGGGCCACCAATCCGCCGCCGAAGAAGGAGTACGCGCGCTTCTTGGTAAAGTCGAACAACTGGTCGGGGACGACGATTTGGCCGGGGTGGAGGTGCTCGCGCAGGGAGCCGCAGGCAGAGATGGCGACGATCTGTTCGACGCCCAGCGTCTTGAAGGCGTAGACGTTGGCGCGATAGTTGACCTCGGTCGGGGTGAGGCGGTGGCCGCGGCCATGGCGGGCCAGGAAGGCGACGCGCACCCCCTCCAACGTGCCGACGACGACGGCGTCGGAGGGGTCACCGAACGGGGTGGAGATGCGGCGTTCTTCGACGCCGGCCAGCCCTTCCATCTGGTAGAGGCCAGAGCCGCCGATGACGCCGATGCGAATGGGGTTGTCTGTCATGGGATGTGCTCCTTGATCTGTCGTCTGTCGTCTGTACAACGTGGCATTCTTCAGGCTGCAATCGGGTAGGCCTGGTATATCAAGGGCCGGTATGTGGGCTCGGGGATCGGCTTGCCCTCGGCGCGGGCCGCCTCAAGCCAGGCAGCCCTGGCAATCTGAACCTGGATGAGTGCCTCTTCAGGCGTGCTGCCGAAGGCCGAGCAGGCTTCCAGGTCAGGTATGTCAGCGATATATCCCTCGTCCTCTTCACTGTAGAAAATGTTGATGTGGTAATCTCTCATGGCTCGGCGGTGGTTTGGGCAAGGTAGTCCCATACCTGCGCGGGCATGGGACCCAGGGATGCATGTTCCTCTTTCAGGGTGTAGTATAGATCAGCCACAGTACGGCGCAGATCGTCCAGGGCCTCATCTATGCTCCCGCCTGCTCTGCCAATTTCTGCTGTAGCCAGAGGTTCACCAGCGTTTCCACACTGACGCCCCGTAGCCGCGCTTGTCTCTCGACTGCCGAGAGTAGTTCTGGCTCGATCGGCACAGCAGACGAGATTTCGAACTCGACGTCAGGTGCATCAGTGTCGAAGTCTGTGAAATCATGAGTGTCCCAGAATTCTCCCATCTTCTCCAACGAATCCGCCTTGGAGATACTACTCAGTCTACTTGCGTCCATAGGACCTTCGCTCCTTCTTACTCATATCGCGAGCGCTTATGATGATAGCCGTGGCAGTAGTAGGCTTGTGCACAAAGAACACGGCCAGATATCTTCCGCCGAAAGTTCGCCCGAAAGCGACGTACACATCATTTCCTTCTATGTACCCTTTCTCAGCAAACCGGATGCGAGGATTGCCGAGCAGCGCCTGACGCGCCTCGCGAACAGTCACATCGTGCTTCGATTCGATCTTGTCTGCAATATTAGCAGGACAGACGACATAGTCAATCCGCATCTTACACCCTTCCTGCCGCCTTCATTTTGGCGGACACCCCAATTCTACTCCTGTCCGCTATTTCCGCCAGTGGGCCTCGTAGACGACCATGGTCTGCCCCCCGGCGATGGTGTTGCGCTCCAGCGTGACCTGGTGTACCGGCTCCAGTACGTCGCTGCGGGCGGCCAGGCCGGGGAACCAGTTGGGGAAGATGATCACGTATTGCACGCCTTGGGCGGCCATAAAATCCGCCAGTCGCGCATCCCGGTCGGGGGCGCGCAGGAGTGGGACGACCTCCGGCGTGACCAAGCCCGCCAGGTCCACGACCGGCCGCTCAGAGATGTACGTGATCGCGCCGATGTCGTTGAGGGCCAGGAGCGCGTCCGGCGGCGTGTTCTCGGCCACCCAGTGGCCGAGTGCGACGTGCATCTGGTTGACGTTGTCCACGTTCCAGGCGTACAGTCCGGCCATGGTGGGCAGCCGCCAGGCCGTCCCTGCCACGACGAGCAGGCAGATCAACGCCAGTCCCACCCTCCCCCTGCCCCTCCCTGTGAGGGAGGGGAGAATGCTCCCTCTCCCTCCCAGGGAGAGGGTTGGGGTGAGGGTCCTGAGCCGTGGCACATACCTCCGCGCCTCCACCAACCCCACCACCCCGATGAGCGCGTTGCAGGGAATGAGGGGGATCAGGTAGCGGCCGTGCTGGTAGAGGACGGCGTGGAGGAAGGCGTAGACGAGCGGCAACCCGGCGCTCCACAGGCTCAGTAGCCGTGCGCGGCGGAAGAGGATGCCCAGCCCCAGCACGTAAAAGGGCAACAGGAGCGGGTTGTCCAGGACCAGGTAGCGGGCGGCCAGGCTCAGGAAGGCCAGGTCAGGCCGGAAGTCTATCACGGCTTTGGCGTGGTAGGTGTTGGGGAGCAGGTGGCCGCTGGTCTTGAGCGAGAACAGGAGGTAGGGGAGGACGAGGACAGAGAAGGGAAGAGTAAGGCGTAATGCGTGAAACGTGAAACGTGAAACGTGAAACGTGAAACGTGAAACGTGAAACGTGAAACGTGATGCGTGTTCCGTGTTCCGTGTCGCGTGTTGCGGGGTTTGCGATTCGCCATTCGCCATTCGCCGTTTGCCATTTGCGATTTGCGATTTGCGATTTGCTGATTTGCTGATTTGCTG
>DATKWP010000187.1:0-20390 GCA_035529535.1 Anaerolineae bacterium
CGACGGCGGGGGCGACTATACCATGCTGATTGACTGTGGGACGTCTGCCTCGGCCGATATCCTGAAGGCGGTGGTGGACGACGTGCGCGCGGAGCTGCCGAAAGAGGGAGGGAAGAGGCGCCTGGACCTGCTGGTCGCCACACATCCCCACGCCGATCACATCAAGGGTTTCGATCCCACCTGGTTCGAGGATGTCACGATCGGGCGCATCTGGCTGACTGTCTTTATGAAGCCGGACCATCCCCAGGCCAAAAAGACGCTGGCCTTCCAGAACATGGCCAACGACGCCGCGCACGGGCTACTGGAGCGCAGCGGGCTGGCGCTGGGCCCCGGGGTGCGGTCGCTGCTGGAGAGGAGCATCTGGAACCCGGGGGCGCTCAAGGCGCTGCGCGAGGACCTGGCCAAAGCCAGCGGCATCTATCCCCACTATCCACTGTACGTGGCCCGGGATCTGGCCGACCGGCTGAGCGCAGCGGAGCGGGCCAGGCACAGGCTCGACTTCCAGCAGGGCACGACCTGCTTCCGGGGGTTCCAGGAGCCGGGCACCTGCCTGCGGGTGCTGGCGCCCGAATGGGACATTGACAAGTACTACCTGGGCCAGGGAGCGTTCGGCAGCAACTCGCTCGCAGACCAATCTCTGTTCCGGACAGACGCCTACAAGGGCAGCTCAGAAACCCTCGGCCAGGCAGGGCTGGCGGCCAGCCAGGCGGAGGACGCACCTGCCGCAGAACCGGTCCAACCGGGCAACATCAGCGCCCAGGACTTTAGACGGCTCCGCAGCCGGCTGCTCTATTCCGGGCTGGCCTTTTCGCAGAAGGACGACCGGCTGAAGAACAATACGAGCGTCGTGCTGCTGCTGGAGTGGCGCGGCCGGCGGCTGCTGTTCGCGGGGGACGCCGAGTGGGAGGGGGCGGGCGTCGAGGAGGCGCAGCGCAACAGCACCTGGGACGTGATGCTCCACATCCCGGAGGTCAGGCAGGTGTTGCTGCAACGGCTGGACCTGTTGAAGGTGGCACACCACGGCAGCCACAACGGCACCCCCTTCCTGAAGGGAGGAAAGGAAGAGGTCCTGGACGAGATCCTGTCCGCGAAGCGGACCCAGGTGGTGGTGTCAACCGTCACTGGCGTGCACGGGGACGAGATGCCGGTGCCTTACCCGGAGCTGCTGAAGGCGCTGGGCGGCCTGGCGGCCAACAAGCGCCGCTACCCGCATGCGATCGAGGAGGAATTGCGGGACGTGGACCAGCCGCAGCGGACTGACCTGGAGCCGCCGGTCCCCGGCAAGGAGGTGCGCTACGTGGAGGTAACGCTGAAGCCAGCCGGCGTCTGATGCGCTGTCCCATCGGAAAACAAAAACAGCCCCACCGGTAGGGTGGGGCTTGCATTAGCGGGAGCGACGGGCTTCGCTCACCCGGGTGACATCATACCAAAAAGCGGCCTGGAATACGCCTCCAGGCCGCTTTGGTATACATGAAGCAGTTGATTGTCGAAGATGTGCTTCTCGGCCAAGACAGGCCCGTGTACGATTGGGTGCGCCACGAGGAGGCCTGGCACACGATAGACCTGCGGCGCTTCGGCGGCGACAACTGGTACTTCACTTCCTGGTCGGTGCTCACCACCGGGCGCGGTGACTGGTGCGCCTACGAGTACACCAACGGCGGCAGCAGCAGCGTGCCCGTGCCGGTGATCGAGATCCAGTCGGTGCTGCGCGATCCCTGCGTGCTCAATGGGACGTGCCCGGAGAGGTACCCGCAGTAGACCTGCTAGAGCCAGAAATGGCCAGTGTGAGAGTACGAAGCTGAACCGGCCTTTCCAGTCGTCGGAGAGGCCGGTTCTGGTTTTGTGGCTTCGCAAAACGATGCTTCTGCACGGTGGGCAGGAACCTTTCGCCTGTCTGCCACAGGCAGGCCAGCTGCCAGCACCAACACCCCGATACTCTGGTCACCAGGCTGGCAGCAGCAAAGCGTCAACTTGGAATCAAACTGCCACCGACGAGGAAAACCAGAAGCCCGAACCACAGTATAGTGCACCGGTTGAGCAGCAGGTTCAGCATTGTGGTAACCTCCTGCGGTCAAGGTTACCACGTTTGTTGGTAGTTTTGAAGGTGCCTCGACATCGCCCTACCAATCTGCGAATAATCGGTGAGGGTATCGAGTGGGCGAGAATGGCCGACAACACCCCGGCTCAACATTTGGGATTCGCCGATCCTGACCTGGGATCCCCGGAGCACGACCGCCTGGTGACGTGGCTGCCAGGGCCGGAGAACCTGCTCGCGATCCTGCAGCGTGCGTGGCCGGAAGTGCTGGACGAGAAGCGCGCCGGGGTGTGAGTGATCGTGAGAGCGGCGCGGCGGGACGGTCTGTGCGCCATAGACCAGGGCAGCGAGGTGTGGGAGCGGGTGACGCAGGTCGCTCTGGAGAAGCCTATCCTGCGCGACGGCGGCTACGTCGTAGGCTTCGCCGACCCAGTAGCCACGGTGGGGTGAGGGCTCGACGGGCGCGCCCTGGTCCAGGCCACATTCTACCTGGAGGTCAAGCCGCGCATCCAATCGGTCGGCGCTTTGTTGCGCCAGATCAACCTGTATCGCCAGTACACGCCCGGCAGCCGCTGGGTAGTGGTGTGCAACGACGATCAGCGCCGCGCTCTGCTCCAGGGCCAGGGGATCGCGCTGGTGACGCCGGCGGACCTCGCTTCCAATCCTCCTGAACGCGGGCAGGCGACCCCGCCGGCCTTGCTCAGGGCAGGGATGCCGCCCCAAGGTGGAGCATAACGGCGACTGCCTGGGCGCAACGCGGGGCGCAAAACGAGAGGCCAAGATGATCGACTATCTTCGCCAGATGTCGCTCCTACTATCAGGTGCGTACAGATATTCTGGCACCTGTAATCTCATCAATCGTCAACTGGTTTTCGTCGTCGTCTTCCCACTTTTCGTTCTCTGGAGAGAACACAAAGATTCTCAATATGGGTTTTTCTCCCAGCGCATCCGTGACAACACAAACCCTGTAACTGTCTAGATGTTCCCACATACTGGAGTATTCGTTGGGAGTGAGTCCTGTAAGCAGTTCCTTCTGCGATAGCCCTTTGACTTCAAGTCGGAGCAGCCTATCACCCAGTGTGGCTTCCAAATCCCAGCCCACGTTATCTTTTTCGACTGAGTCAACCATGTAGCCGAGTCTCTCATAGTGTGCAACAATCAGCTCGATAGCTTTATGTTCAACTCTCTGACGTTTGTAGGGATCAGGTTGCCGAGGATGCTCTTTTGGGGCTGCTGGTTTCTGGGCGGAGGGAAGGCGCTTCTGAGTGACATATTCCCATACTTTCTGTTTGAATGGAGCATTCACTGGCTGATCGGCGTACCAGACATTCGCTCGCCCCATTCCGCCTTTTACTCCTCTGGGAATGCTAAAGACCCTTTCATCTACAGGGAGCAGTCTGCAATCGTTTTCCTTTGCTTTTACCTTGTAGAAAAGCTTCTCCCCGTTGTACTCTCGTTCCGAGCCCTGTGGTGGGTATTGGCTGTCTCTATAAACGGTTGCGTTATCATACCAACCCACGATGAACGTCCCGCCCTGCGGATCCCTTGCAACCCAAATAGCTAGAACACCGCCAATAGAGTTATCACCCTTGGATGCGTCAAGCCTCTCAAGAGCTATTGACCCTTCGACCTGCACATAGCCGTACATGTACCCATCGTGGGGTTTGAAGTTGAATATCTCGTGGCCATAACTGTGCTCTTGGACGTATGCCCCTCCGCTAGTGATGGTGTCGCCTGTTCCTATAAGCCCTCGGTACTTTTGCATCCATCCCACGTTCAGGAAGATCATCGGTTTCATTGGCTAACTCCTATCCAGCCTTCTCCTACAACTTCGCCGCCGCAACTAGTCGCTGCAGTTCCTCAATGCCCGACAACGAGAACTCGCGTCGAAACTGAATGCTCTCACCAAATATCTGCCGTTGTCCAGCCTCATCACTGGCAATCTGCTTGTGAAAGCACAAGTGCGCTTCGTGCCGGTATTCTTCAGAAGTGATGACTTGGTAGAATGGATGCAGGTCTAGCCAATCGAACTGCGAATTCAACAACACTACGTGATCTCGATCAGCCGTTATTTGCTTTGGCTGTTCATTTTCGGCCCGGGGGGCTTCCTGTTCCCTGATATCGGTCTCGTATAGTGCCCCTTGGAAGTACTCTATTATTAGAATTATCCTGCCTCGTTCGGCATAGGAACCCTGCACTCTACAGAGGGGATATCCCCGTAAGAACCTGACTTTATTCAGTAAATCTTCTATCAGAGGTTGGTTCTCTTTGAGAAGCGCCTTCTGTGCTGCTGGTGTGCCAGCGGCAGAATGCGCGTCTACATTTCTCAAGCGCCTTAGCCTGTCGAGCGAGCTACATATGTCTACGTTAAGCAACTCAGGGACAAAGAGATGCATATCTCTATCTTTGACTCCTTGCTTCTTGACCGCTTTCAGTAAGCCGTCAATAAACTTCAGACGCTTGTCCATACTAAAGCTTTCGTATGCCCTGCGCATGCCTTTGTCACTGGGCTTGAACGCCCGTTGTAGTGCTGGGTTCCGCAAGTAGTCGCTTAACAGTACATAGTAGAAAAACTGCGTCAAGGCTTCGTACAACTCAACTAGGCGCTCAACTTGCTCGTATGGATTATGCTCCGCCCGGATCATGCGCCGATAGGCAAGGGCTATGGGCAGTGGGTACTCGCGCATTACCAGTTCGTCAAGAGGCTCGTGGTCTTTTTGTACTTGGTACATTACCTCGCGGAGACCCTCAACCGTCTCGGCGCGCCAATCGGGATACTCCTCATCCTCCATTGAAAGCAGCAAGCTAATAACTCGATCCGATAGCATTTCATAGATCACCAGAGGAAAGGGCTTGGGGGGATATTTTGCTATCTCAACTCCTATATCAGGCTCGCCAAGTTCCTTCATTTCCCAACTTGGCAGGAAGACCCGGATGTTCCCAAGGTCAGCGCTTGAGATTGTCGGAATCACCGATCCCGAAGCGTACCTCTCAGCTTGCGCTCGTGCCACCTCCGAATTCAAGAAAGCATAGACGACCTCCGGGTTCACAATATCTTGGTTCACACGAACCCGACGCACTGATGTATCATAGTATAGGCCGTCAGCATAAGAGTCTGGAATCAAGCAGACTTTCCCCAACGTACCAGCTACCGTAATAAGAATGTCTCCAGGACAAGCAAAACCAGCCTTGGAGCTTTCTTCAGGTGCCTTGTGGAAGGATTTTGCCCATTCAACCGACAGTTGTCCTTCCAGCGTGATGTTGCCAACTTGAATGAACGGGATTGACGGCTTTCCCTTGCTCTCCTTGACAGATTCCATTGATGCCAGCGACCGCCCACCGCGAATCTCGGCAATGTCGGAGAGAAGGACCTCTGTGTAGCCTTCAGGGGGTTCTATTCTTAAGAACTTGGGATGGTAGAAATATGGATCTAGCCTCGACTTCTCTGATAAGGAGTCCCGCGTCACCTTGGTCAACCAAAAACCTGGAACGTCGACTGTCGCAAGCCGTGAGTCCCTTATTGCCTCTGCAATAGAAATCCAATCGGCATCTTCAGCAACTTCAGTCAAGTCAATCAAGGTTATCTCGTCGGGATGATGACCAGGCCTCACGATCAATAACGATGCGCTAACGCTGCTTGCTGGGTAGAATGTCGTTCCCAAAGACACGACAGTCTCCAGACCTTCAGCAATGACACGCTGGCGGATTGGCTCACGGAGTGTGCTGGTGAGCATCCCTTGAGATGTCAGGGAGAGTACCAAACCACCTGATACTGTTGAGTGGATTGCCCAGGCGAGCCAGGCATCTTCATCATGCCTTTGCGCTGAGGCGGTGAGTAAATTCCACGGCGCAGGGAAACCCAAAACATCGCCGCCAACGCGGCCAAAGACAGGGATAATGATGGACAAGTCGAATCCGCCCTGGCCTTGCATAGCTGATCCCACTTCTTGTTGCAAGGGGATACTGACTGCTTTGCGCTGGGCCTCGGCTGGCAGGTCATCTAGGCTGATTACCCCAGTGGGAAGCAGAATGCGTTTAGCCTTGGAGAAGTCAGCTAGGGCAAGCAGGAAGTCTAGATATGGTCGGTTGAATCGAACTTCACTTGGTTCCATTCGTGACCCTCTTCGTTGCCTGCAGAGATCTGGTTATTCCGGGGTATATAACTCAGAGACCCTTTCATAATTCGGGATAGCAGTTGAATCCCCCTGCGCTGTGGAAAGTGTGGACAGCAAACTGCGCTGCCCACACTTTCCACAGCGCCTACTGCTACGGCTGCCATCCCTACTCTACCACACTTCTCCAATTAGTACTCCAAAAGGCGACACCTTTTAGTTTAACACAGGGCATGAGTAAAATCCAACTGGTCGCAAAATGCACACCCCAGGAATGGCACGCACCACTCGAACTGAGCCCATTGCCCAATCCAGGCAGCGCCAAGGGGCTGTGGATCGACCCGGTTGCCTTGATCTCCCTGCTCAACGGCTGGGCACTGGCGGAGTGGACTCTGTGCAGCGCTCGACAGTTGTATGGGCGGAGGCTGTCCAAGCCGCCCGGGCCGGGAGCGCCACAGGTCTATCGCGACGAGTCGGTTCTGCTGACGTCGTTGGTCGCCGCGGCTTGGCGTCTCTCCTTCGAGCGCATCATCGAGTGGCTGGCTCGTTACGACGCCTTGGCCGAGTCGCTGGGCTATCATCAGTGCGACGACCTGGGTCGGCGGCGTACCATCAGCCTGGCTCAGTATTCGCGCCGCCTGCGGGAATTGGGCCTGCTGCCCTACTTCCTGGGCTTCGTCGCCCTGGTGCTGGCCTTGCTCAAGATGGGCCTCATCCAGGGCTGGGACCTGATTATCGACAGCAGCCTGCTGGCGGCCTGGTATCACCACGACCCCGATGCCGCCTGGAGTTGGCCGACCAAGTGGAAGGGCCGCATCTTTGGCTACAAGGTGCATACCATCCTCTGTCGCTGGTCCTACCTGCCCCTGTTCTTCGTCGTCACCCCCGCCAATGCCCACGATGGCCCGCTGGCCATCCCCATGTTCGCCGCGGTGCTGTTGCTCTACCATCTGCGCATTCTGATCGTGCGGGCCGACGCCGCTTACTTCAACTATGCCTTCCTGGGCTTCGTCCGCGATGTGCTCCACGCCTCCGTCAATGTCGACTACAACCTGCGCCGCCAAGGCAAACGCTTCTTGGCCGACTTGTTCTTCATCCGCCAGTGGCGCGACTTGATGCGCCCGCGCCCCAATATCGAACGGCACTTCGCCTGGATGAAACGATATTTCGGCCTGAAGTACTTTCGTGTCCAAGGTTACTTGGCGGTAACCCAGTTCATGTTCCGGGTCTACATCGCTGCGTTAATTGTCGCTTTCATCGCCGCTCGTCATCAGCGGCCCGGGTTGGCGACTTCGCGCCTCAAGGTGCTCGCCTTTGTCAATACCTGATCAATTATGAAAGGGTCTCATCAGTTTGTATGTGACTTTTGCCGCGACTGTTATTTAACCTTCATATTCTCAGGGCTTTCCAGATCATCGGGAGGGAGTAGGTTCACTAGTCATTCAACTTCTCCCTTGTATGAACTTCGCTTCCTTGACGGTGATCCATGCGGTGCGAGCGAAGGCATTGGGCACTACACTGCCCATCCCCGTATGGCAAGGTTAGCTGTCCTCAAGAACAGATACTTGACACTGCTCAGATCTTGATTGGGCACTCGTAGCGGTATCCAGACTCTCTCAACATCTGCCCTACCGTCATGTTCATCCACCCAATCGCCAGCCAGTCCGACTCTCACTGAGTTGCCCGATGTGCAATCAAAGGCAGGACCACTGGAAGGGTATTCGTAACCTAGACTGGGGCCTATAGGTTTGGGCTTGTGGACCCATATCCACAGTATCCCATCCCTGTCTAAATTGAGTCCTGTGACAGTGATTGCCAAGCACTCCTCATCTTCATCGTCGTGAAAGTATTTCACTCGTTCCTGCTCTACGACTTCGCCCGCAGTCCTTTTAGTACCCATAATGGCCCCCTTGGAAACTCTACTCCACCCAGGTCTACTCCCATCTCCCTCGGGACCCCTCCATCAGGCGCGAGCCAGCGCGCCTCCCATCCAAGCCGGGCCCGAGATAGGGACGGTGCTCCTTGGGCGGCAACCCGTTTGATAGAATTAAACCGATAATTCAGTCAGACTCACCAGATCCCTCAGAACTCTGAGATTGCTGGCCCTGAGGTTGTTGACCTTGGGGTGGCTGCTGTTGCGCCTCTACCCCTGGCATCTGTCCAGTTGGACTGATTATTATATCCGGCATAGGCTTCAGCGTTTGCTGCCGTATTCCCATTGGACCTGGTTTCAGCGTCTGCTGTCCCATGAATGGTTCTGGCATCGGCTTAAGTGTCTGTTGCTCTTCTAGACGCACTATGGTCTCTGGTGCTTGTTGTGTTGTGTCTGAGCCTGACTCTGATTGCTGCTTCACTTCGTGGCCTTTGGACTGTTGTTCACTCATCGTTCTCTCCTAGTTCGTTTGTTTTGCTCACATCATAGATAGTAGTCGCACACCACCCTATCGGCTTGCCACGCCGCTTTCTCACATTCGTGAAGTGCGTGTAGATTTCTACCACCTCAACGTTGGAATCGAGAATGAAATCACAAGGAACCACATCTTTCTCGCTCGGCTCAATCTCAAATTCCCTCTCCTCTCCCCATTGATGGCTTCTCGATGCCAATACAGGCCATTCAACTTCAATGTGTCCGTCCTTAACTAGATTGTGCCCACTCTGGACACGTTTTGCCAACTCAGGATGCAAGGGGAGTATCTGCTGTACCCGAACTTCAGCAGATCGGAACCTTATCAGAACTTCACCAGTATTTGATATCACTACTGCAACATGCAGCATCAATTTACCATCTGGCAATAGTTTATGAGTAATGATATGCTCAATATTAGCTCGAGGGTATCTCAAGCGACGTGCAAAGAACCAATACGCCCCTGCTAGAACAGCAGTGATAGTTAACCATCCCTGACAACAACCAAAAAGGGTGCCGATAATATCAACTATATCTTTGATGTCAGACAGGCCCATAGTTCACCTATACAAAACGCCCCACCCGGAATGGGTGGGGCGATGTCGCCGGTGGGGGTCGCTGGCCTGGGGCCTCAGCCCCACCACTCGGCCAGCTCAGCCCCAGGGGGTACAAGGATTATTCTACTAGCGGGAGCGACGGGATTTGAACCCGCGATCTCCGGCTTGACAGGCCGGCATGTTAAACCGCTACACTACGCCCCCAGATGGCGCATATCATACCACAAGCGGCCGATTCCGTCAAGCCCGCAGCGCCGCAGGCGCCGCAGGCGTCACACTTCTCCATACACGAATCGCCCGCCCAGCATCGTCGCTACGACCTGCGTCTGGGCGATCTCCATGGGGTCGCAGGCAAAGATGTCCCGGTCCAGCACGACCAGGTCGGCCAGTTTCCCGGGGGCCAACGACCCCAGCCGGTCCTCCAGCCCGGCGGCGCGGGCTGCGCCCAGCGTATAGGCGTGCAGCGCCTCCTCCACGGTCAGCCGCTGCTGGGGGATCCACCCCTCTGGTCCTGAGAGTCCACTTCCATCCATCCGGCGGCGCGTTACCGCAGCGTGGATGCCCAGGAAGGGGTTGAGGTCTTCGACGGGACAGTCGGAGCCGAAGGCCAGCAGCGTGCCAGCCTGCAGGAGGCTGCGCCAGGCGTAGGCGGTGGCACAGCGCTCACCCCAGTAGCGGTCGGCCATCTCGCAGTCCTGCGTGGCGTGGAGTGGCTGCATGGAGGCTACCACGCCCAGCGCGGCCAGGCGGGGCACGTCGGCGGGGTGGAGGAGTTGGACGTGCTCGATGCGGTGGCGGAGGGGAGGGGAGGGAGGGAAAGGAGGGGAAGGAGGGGAGGGAAGGGAGGGAAGGGAGGGAGGGGAGAGGGCGTCGAGGACCAGGCGGTTGGCACGATCGCCGATGGCGTGGATGGCCAGGGAGAGGCCGCCGGCTGCCGCTTTGCGGACCAGGGTATGGAGCGCCTCCTCGTCTATCGTCAGGATGCCCAGGTTGTCCGGCTCCCCCGCGTAGGGGGCCAGCATGGCAGCCGTGCGGGGCCCCAGCGCGCCATCGGCAAAGGCCTTGAGGCCTCCTACGCGCAGCCAGTCATCGCCCAGGCCTGCCCGCAGGCCGATCTCCAACGCGCAGTCGAGGGCACTGGCGGGGAGATACTTGACCACCCGCAGCCCGAGTTCCCCCCGCGCGTGCAGGTACTGGTAGGCGGCGAAGGCGGAGGACCCATCCATGTCGTGGATAGCGGTCAGCCCCACGCGCCAGGCACTCGGGAAGGCCTGACGCAGCAAGCCGGCGGCCTCCCCCGGCCCAGGCGACGGGACCAGGCCGGCGACGAGTTCCATCGCGCTGTCCTCGAAGAGCAAGCCGTCTGGGGAGCCCGTCGCGTCGCGCCCGATGCGCCCGCCGGGCGGATCGGGCGTCTGGGCGGTGATGCCGGCTTTGTGCAGGGCGGGCGAATTGGCCACCAGGGCGTGGCCGCTCTTGGCGCGGAGCATGACCGGGTGAGCCGGGGCGACGCGGTCGAGGTCGGCGGCGGTGGGGAAGCGGCGCTCCGGCCAACGCTCCTGGTCCCACCCCTGCCCCAGAACCCATTCGCCCGGCCTGGTGAGGCGCGCCCGCTGGGCGACCAGGTCCAGCACCTGGTCGAGCGTGGCCGCCGTGGCCAGGTCCAGCAAACCTAGCGTCTGCGCGTACCAGGCAAAGTGGATGTGGCTGTCGGTCAGGCCGGGGATGACGCAGCGGCCGCCCAGGTCGAGCACGTGAGCGCCGGGGGCCAGGAGGGGGCGCAGGGCCGCGGGGTCGTCACCCACGGCCAGGATGCGCTCCCCGGCCACGACTAAGGCCGAGGCGCGCGGGCAGCCGGCGTCCATGGTGTAGATGCGGCCGTTGACGAGCAGTTGATCGGCCATCATTCCTCCTCCAAGCCCCCCACGCCAGTGGGGGGTATCGTGACTGCCTGCCCAGGACGCCTGGCTCAGCCGTGACCTTACCCCCCACTCCGTAGGGGGCTTCACAAAGGATGCCTGGCTCAGCCGTGACCTCACCCCCCACTTCGTGGGGGGCTTCAGAAGAGATGCTCAAAAAGCGCCGAGCTGACATTGGCCCACGCGGACCCCCAACTTCTCGGCCGCGTTGGCCACTTGCAGTTTCGCAATCCCGAAGCGGGCGGCGATGGCCCAGGCAACTGCACACGGCAGCCGGTCCAGGATCAATCCTTCGCGGATGGCCTGTTCCACCTCTGGGGTCACCTCGGCGGCGGGTTCCACGACCGATTTGCGCTCGCCGTAGCCGAACAGGCCCAACTGGCAATGGGTCAGCCGCACGTCCAGTGTATCGGCGGTCTCGCCCACCGCCGCCGGCGTCGCGTCCAGTTCCTCAGCGATGCGGAAGGCCTCCGCACAGCGCAACGTCCCCTCCGGTGCCCGCTCTCGAACCGCTGATGCAACCCGCTCGTCCATATCCCCTCCCTTCACGCAACACGGAACACGCAGCACGTGTTTCGTGTTGCGTGTTGCGTGTCAAATGAACCACAGTTTCGTTTGTGGCTCGCTCAGATATTCGGCTCCGTTGGGTGTGACCAGGACGTTCTCTTCGCAGCCGACGTAGCCGCGCCCCGGCACCTGCACCCCCAACTCGATGGCGAAGACGTTGCTGGCCTCCACCACCCCCTCGATCGCGGTCCCGTACTTTTCCCAGCGCGGCCCCAGGACGGTCGAGCCATCGTGGGCGGTGCGACCGACGTGGTGGCCGAAGGCGTGCATGAACTCCGGGTAGCCGGCCTGCACCAGCGCCTGGCGGGCTGCCTGGTCCACCTGCCAACCCCGTACACCCGGGCGCAGCGCGGCCCGCCCGGCCTCCAGCGCTCGCCGCGCGGCGAGCCACGCGGCGGAGACCTCCGACGGCACACCTTCATATTTCTCGAACAGGTACCAGGTCCGTTGCAGGTCGGCGACGAACCCTTCCTTCCGCACGCCAAAATCCACCTGCAACAGGTGCCCGCGCTGCAGGGTAAAATCGCCCGGCATGGCATGGCCGACGGGCGAATCGGGGCCGGCCGTCACGCCCGGGCAGGTGTCCGCTTCCCAGGCCAGTCCCAGCCCTTCCTCCAGCACGACGTCGTGGAACCAGCGCGCCACCTCCCGCTCGGTCAGGCCTGGGCGGAGCGCCTGGCCCGCGCGGCGCAGGATGGCCTGCGTGGCCTGGATGGCGGCCCGAATGCGCGCGACCTCGGTGGGAGACTTACGCCCGCGCAGCGCCCCAACCACCGCTTCGGCCGAGACGAGGCGACTACCATACTCCGTCCCACCGACGATGCCGGTCAGCACACGGAACAGCCCGTGCGTCAACCCATCGGCCGCCGGGTCGCTGTCCGAAAAGTTCAGCGCCACCTGGCGCGGATTGAGGCGGGACAGGTGCTCCAGGAGTGGAGCGCGGATGGACTGGTCGTAGCCGACGACCGTCGTGTAGCCTCCGATACGCTCGACGTTGTCGGCGTCGAAGCGTCCCACGATGGCGATGCGCTCGCCGGTGCGGCTGACCATCAGCGCCGACGTCCAGGTCAGGTCGAAGCCTAGCAGGAGGTCCAGGCAGGGGTCGCTCACCTGCGACGTCTCGCGCACGAAGGTCAGCCAGAGGTCAATGCCCTGCTCCTCCAGCACCTGCACGGCCTGGTCCAGTTTCTCGCGTACAATCTCAAAATCTGGCATGGTTCTATCCCCCTACTCCGTTCCGATGATGCGCTCGTAGAGCGCGTCCAATTCCTCTTCCGAATAGAAATAGATCACGATGCGCCCCCCCTGGCCGCTGCGCGCCAGGTTCACCTTCGTCCCCAGCGCCTCGCGGAAGCGGGATTCGAGGGCCCGCGTGGCGGGTGCATCTAGACGCGCCGGGGGCCGCGCCTGGGGTTGCTGGCCGAGCAGGTGGCGCACCAATTCCTCCGTCTGGCGCACGTTCAATGCCCGCTTCAGGACCACCCTGAGCGCGCCGTCCTGGGCCTCCGGCTGCTCCAGCCCCAAGAGTGCGCGGGCGTGCCCCTCGCTGAGCTTGCCTGCGAGCAGGGCCTCTTGCACGGCGCGGGTCGCTTTCAGCAGCCGCAGCGTGTTAGCGACGGCCACGCGGCTCTTGCCCACCCGCCGGGCGACCTGCTCCTGCGTCAAACCGAACTCTTCGGTCAACTGGCGGTAGGCCATGGCCTCCTCCAGCGCATTCAGGTCGGAGCGCTGGACGTTTTCCACCAGCGCCAGTTCCAACATCTGGCTGGGGACCACGTCTTTGACGATGACGGGGACGGTGGCAAGTCCGGCCAAGCGGGCCGCCCGCCAGCGCCGTTCGCCGGCGATCAGTTGGTAGCCATCGAGCGCGCGGGTGACGATGAGGGGTTGAATGATGCCGTGGGCCTGGATGGAGGCGGCCAGTTCGACCAGGTCCTGGTCACGGATGGGGGCACGCGGCTGATGGGGGTTGGGCGTGATGGCAGCGAGGGGCGCCTCGACCACCCCCTGCGCCGCGGCGGCCTCCCCTTCCTCGGCCGCCGGGATGAGCGCCTCCAATCCTCTGCCCAGACCGCTCTTGCGTGGTGCCATTCCCCACCTCGGTGGTCAGCAGCTAGACGCCAACGGTTGCCGCCTGCCGGCGGCCATCGCCCGCCAGCAACTCCTGCGCCAGTGCCGCGTAGGCCAGCGCCCCGGCCGAAGCGGGGGCGTAGGAGACGATCGGCTCGCCGAAACTGGGGGCCTCGCTCAGGCGCACGCTGCGCGGGATGATGGCGTTGAATACCCGCCCCGGAAAGTGCCGGTGTACTTCCTCGACCATCTGGCGCGCCAGCGTTGTGCGGGAATCGTACATCGTCATCACCAGGCCGCGCACGCGCAAGGCGGGGTTGAGGGCCCGGCGCACCAACTCGATCGTGCGCGCCAACTGCGAAAGGCCCTCCAGCGCCAGGTACTCGCACTGTACCGGGATGATGACCCCATCGATGGCCGCCGTCAGTCCATTCACCGTCAATATGCCCAGGCTGGGGGGGGTGTCTATGAGCACGTAGTCATACTGCCGGTCTGCCCCCTCACCCAGCCCGGCCAAGGCCTGACGCAGGCGGAACTCGCGCTGGGGCAAGTTGATCAGTTCGACCGTCGCCCCTGCCAGCGTGGGTGAGGAGGGGGCGACGTCGAGGCATTCCCGGCCGCTGGGGCGCACCACATCGGCCAAGGGGGTCTCGCGCACCAACAGGTCATAGGTAGACAGGGGAACGGACCGTTTGTCCATGCCGAGTGAGGAGGTCGCGTTGGCCTGGGGATCCACGTCCACGACGAGCACGCGCTGGCCCCACTGCGCCAGGTAGGCGGCCAGGTTGACCGCCGTGGTGGTCTTGCCGACCCCTCCCTTCTGATTCGCCAGCACGTAGATGATGGGCATATAGCCGACCTCGACCCTCACCCCCGGCCCCTCTCCCTACCAGGGAGAGGGGAGGAAGCACCCTCACCCCTGGCCCCTCTCCCTACGAGGGAGAGGGGAGCACACCCTCATCCCCGAAGTTCGCATAGACGGCCCGCTCACACTGGGCCACTTCATCCGGGCCGGGAGTGCCGGCCCAGCCCACTCGCGTCACCGAGCGAGCGGCAACGCAGTTGGCAAGACGTGCGGCGGTCCAGGGGTCGCCACTGCGCTGCAACCAGACGAAGAAGGCAGCGGCGAACACGTCGCCCGCGCCGGTAGGGTCCACTTCGTGGACAGCCGGGGCCGGAAAGTGGCGCACCTGGCCCTGGGCGTACACGGTACACCCTGCCGCTCCCTGGGTCATCACCAGCACCCGCGCCTGGTCCGCATAGCGGGCCACCAGGGTTACGTCGCCCGCCACGTCCTCCTCGCTCAGCACCACGCCATCGGCCCGCGCCAGGAACGGCTCCACGTCCTCCCACTGGCAACAACTCACGTTCCCGTCCTGGTCCCAACGCCGCATCCAGCCCTGGGGAGTGATGCCCAGGAAACTATCGCCAAATGCGCCGGCCAGCGCCGGGGCGCACTCGCGGGCCACGGGTCCCAGGTGGACGATGCGCGCTTTCCAGTGGGGTGGGACCATCTCCGGCACCAACAGGTCAGCCGTGCCATGCAGCACCTGGTGCCGGCCATGGGAGGTATAGGTATTCTTGAACGTGGTCGTCGTAGCCGCAGGAGCGCGGGCCACCAGGACTCTATCCAGCACATGGCTCAGATCGAGGTCGGGGCTGGCGCTGGTGACGACACCGACGCGACAACCCAACGCGCAGGCCGTGCGCGCAGCGTAGGATACCGTCCCGCCGATGGTGAACGCACTGTTTACCAGGTCGCGGGTCACGTGACCGATGGCCAGGTAATCCAGTTCAGCGACCAACGGGGGCAGGCGCTCAGTACCGGCCACGGGGTGGTTCACGTCGTGGGATGATGGTGACCTTGCGCCCATCCCCTTCGCCAACGCTCTCGGTGGTCACGTCAGGATGGTCGCGGAGTGCCAGATGGACGTAACGACGCTCGTGGGGGGGCATGGGTTCCAATACTACGGTGCGACCTGTACGCAGGGCCTGCTCCGCCAGGCGCTGAGCCAGGCGGCGCAGGGCCTGCTCGCGCCGGGCCTTGAAACCATCCACGTCCACCACCACGTTCACCCGGCCCGTCACCTCGTGGCCAATGATCAAGCGGGTGACGTGCTGCAGCGCAGCCAGGGTCTCCCCACGATGGCCGATCAACGTCTCGATGTCGGGGCCAAGCACGTCCAGCACCAACGGGGGTTCCTGTTCATCGTAAGCGGGTTCGGCCCGTCGCACCTCCACCTGGACCCCCTCCACACCCATCAGGGCCAGGAGGTCCATCAGCACACCCTGGGCGATCTCTGATTCATCCTTCCACGCGGCGGCAGGTTCTGCTGCGGGCGGCGGAGCCGGCTCGACCGGCGTCACAGGGAGCGGACGAGGCCTGACCGTCAGGCGTACGCGAGCCTCTCGCACGCCCAGCCCGAACAAGCCCCGGCTACCCTCGTCCAGCACCTCGATCTCAACCGCATCCCGCTCTACTCCCAGGCGGGCCAGCCCTGCTACAACGGCACCCTCAACGTCTGCTCCAGCCGCCTCAATCGTGTGTTCCATCTCCGCCATCTGCCACACTCCTCCAACCACCCCTACGCGAGCCCTCGATCATTCCGACGGTTTCGGCCGCACCTGTTCCTTGTCTCCCGCCTTCTGACGGTGTTGGCCCTCTCGCATCAAGTAGAACTGACCCACCCGAATCGCGCTCGACAGGACAAAGTAGACGGATAGCCCCGTCGCATACGATAGGGTGAAGAACATGAACAGCAAGGGCATCATGATCTGCATCTGCTGATTCATCGCGCCTGCCTGCGACTGGGTGTTGGCAGCAGTGGGCGGGGTCAGTAGCTTCTGCTGCGCCCAGGTGGTCACAAAGACCAGGATCGGCAGCGCATACGACCACCATTGGGCGGGATTGGGCGGCGCGCCCAGGTCCATCCCTAAGAAGGTGCTCCTCAGGGGCACAAGCCCGATGACGCCGGGCAGCCACTTGTAGATGTGGTTGGAGAACTGGAAGAGTTCGAGAGGCGTAGAGGGAATGCAATAGCGGATCGCCCCGATCAGGCCGAACCAGATCGGCATCTGGATCAAGAGCGGCAGGCATCCCCCCATGGGGTTGATGCCGACTTCCTTGTACAACTTCATCTGCTCTTGCGCCAGCCGTTCCTTGTCCTTGGCGTACTTTTTCTGCAATTTCTCGAGTTCCGGCTGGAGTTCCTGCATCCTGTGCGCCGAGCGCTGTTGGCTCAGCGTCAACGGCAGGGTGATCAGGTTGATCAAGAGCGTCAATACGGCGATCGCCAACACGGTGCTGTGGCCCAAATAGTTATAGAGCAACAGCATCAAGTTGGCCAATGGGTAGGCGAGAATATCAAACACAGTCTGCCCTTCCTTACTTACTTGGTTGTTCAGCGACGGGCGGATAACTCCAGATCGGGCGCCCGTTGTCTACGTAGAGGGCCCGGATCCGGTACGTTCCGGGAATCCGCGATTCGTATACGACCGATCCACTCACCACCGGCGGCGAGAGCACCTGCCCTTCGCTCTCACTGGACCACACGACGAAGGCGTCCTTGGTGTCCAGCGCGTACAGGGTACCATTCTGGCCACCGACGAACAGGCGGCTTCCATCCTCGGTCAGTACCGGCCCCGCCCGCACGGGTGTCTCAAGCGGTCGCGGCTGAGGCCAGACCGGCGCACCGGTCTCGGCATTCACCGCGTAGACGTTCCCACTCACGTCAACCGCGTACACGGTATCGGCGTAGACCAGCGGGCTGCCCCAGAACCAGTTCGCGCTGGCGAAGCGCCAGCGCTCGGTCCCCGCCTGCGCGTCTATGGCGTAGAGTTTATCGTCGAAAGCGCCGATGTAGAGCGTGCCATTGCGCAGCGCAGGCGTCGCAGCAAAGGCCCCCCCCGCCTGAAAGTCCCAGCGCACTCCGCCATCGGACAGGCGCAGCGCGTAGAGGTGATGGTCCATGGAACCGATGTACACCGTATCCGATACGATGAGCGGGGTGGCCCACACGCGGTAGCCAGTCTTGAAGGTCCATCGAAGAGCCCCGGTCTCGGCGTCCAGTGCATAGACGTTGTGATCGCTATTGCCAATGACGAACAGGCCGCCCCCCAGGGCCCCTCCCTCCACGTACTGCCCAGCCGCATCGTCGAATTGCCACAACTCGTTGCCGGTTTTTCGATCCAGCGCCCAGACCACGTTCTTGGGTTGGCCGAGGAAACCGGTCGGGGGTACCTGCGAGGCCACGACCACGCGCTGTTCGTCCACGGCGGGGGTAACGTAAAAGGTACCCACCCTAGCCTTCTGCGGGTCGGTTGGGAAAGACCACAGCGGGGCTGCATCGGATACATTGAGCAGCCGCACCTGCTGCAGGTCGGCTGCCACCAGCCCCTCCTCTACGATGGTCAATCCCATCCAACTCATAGGCCGTACACCACCTGCACAGCCACTAATGCCTATGAGCAGCGCCGCCCCCACTGCCAGCAGCGTGAGCCAGCGTCGAATCCGAAAACGGTCCAATGACTTACTCCTTCTCCAGATCGGGAACGGGGTCATACCCTCCCGAGTTGAAGGGATGACAGCGGGCAAGACGCTTGACGGCCAGCCATCCGCCGCGCCAGACCCCGTAGCGGGAAATCGCCTCATATCCATACCGAGAACAGGAAGGTTCAAACCGGCAGGACGGGGGGAGGACGCGGGAGAGGGTCAACTGATAGAGGCGAATCAGCCCCAGCAGTACGAACTTCATCTCCGGTCCTTCTCTACGTACTCAATCCAGCCTGTCCGAGCAACGACGCCAGCGCCTGTTCGACCTGTGGCTCTTTCACCCTGAGGATGCCGGTACGGGCGACCAGCATCACATCCCACCCGTTCTTGAGGCCAGGATAAAGACGACGCGCTGCTTCGCGTAAGAGGCGCTTGGCCCGATTACGCACCACAGCGCGCCCCACCCTGCGGCTGGCGCTCACTCCCACACGGCTAAAGTCGAGGCCGTTGGGCCGCGCGACCAGCACCAACCAGGGGTGTGACCACGATCGCCCTTCATCGTACACCCGCCGCACATCGGCCGTGCGCTTCAGCCGGATCCGCCGTTCCATCCATAGGTACAGAATACGAAAAGCCTACGCCCGGCGTCGCGGACGCCGGGTGCTCTCTTTCCAGTTCAACTTCTTGGCCCCGTCTCTCTGCACGGCTAGCCGCTGGCGGCCCTTTAGCCGCCGGGCCTTGAGCACCCGCCTTCCGTCCGGGGTCGCCATGCGGGCTCGAAAGCCGTGCGTGCGCGCGCGCTTGCGCTTCTTGGGTTGATACGTTCGCTTCGGCATCCATCCTCCTACTACCACGAGTGCTGACGATCAGCCAGCGTTAACTACTGGCCAACCCGCTGCATTATACCCCAAGTGGCACAAGCGGTCAAATTGTGGCCAGTCCCACCTTCCCGAAAGCCCCGGCAAGGGCCTTAAGGACACGGTTGGTCCCCTGGCTTTCGGGAAGGTCTTATTTGACGATGGCGACGATGAGCGGGGCCACGATGAGAGCGGGGAGGAGGTTGCCCGCGCGGATGTGTTTGATCTCCAGGAGACCCAGTCCCAACGCCAGCATCAGCACGCCACCGGTGGCCGCCATCTCGGCGATCATCGGGTCGGTGAGCAAGACACTGGCCCACCTCGCCCCCAGCGTCAGCGCTCCCTGGTAGATCAACACGGTCAGGGCTGCAAAGAGCACGCCCGGCCCCAGCGTCGAGGCAAAGGCCAGCGCCGCAAATCCATCCAGCGTCGCTTTGACCGCCAGCAGGGTGTAGTCACCGGTCAAGCCGTCCTGGATCGAGCCCAGGATCGTCATAGGACCCACGCAGAACACCAGGCTGGCCGTCAGGAAGGCACGGCTAAAGCGGGACACGCCGGTGTGGGCTTCAGCCGGTGGCCGGTCAGAACCATTCTTCCTGTTCGCCGCGGTCCTGTCTTCGAGCCAGCGCCCCACCTGGTTGAGGCGGTCCTCGATGCGCAGCCACTCTCCCACGAGCCCCCCGACGAGCAGGCTGCCCAGGACGATCAGGATGTTGCCGGTCTTGAAGGAGAGTTGCACGCCGATGACGAGGGTCAAGAGGCCCAGGCCGTGCATGATCGTCTCGCGCATGCGCTCGGGCAGGCGGGCCCCCAGCAAGGTACCCAAGGTCCCACCCACCAGGACGGTGACGACGTTGAGGAGGGTGCCCAGGCCAGACATGGGAGGTCAGCCCAGAGTCAAAGCCCCAGGTAGCGCAGGCTGCGCTCCAGGTACTCGAGTTCGTCCATCTCAAGCACGAGCGCGGGCTGGTGAGGCAGCGCCTCGAGCAGGGGCAGGACGTCCCGCTTGTAGTCAATCACGCCACCGGGAAAGTCGAGCGGCAGGTGCTCGTCGTAAGAACCCCGATGGTTGTTGAGATGGCAATGCACAATCCGATGGCGGGTCCGCTCAATCCAGACTTCCAGGGGCTGGTAATCGGAGAACAGGTAGACGTGCCCCACGTCGAGGCAGGCACACAGGTGAGGGGAATCAATCTGGTCGAGGACATCGCCGATGATGCTCGAGTCCGGCTCCCACATGTTCTCCAGCGCGATCACGACCCCGCGCCTGGCCGCCTCCTCGACCATCGGCGTCCAGAACTCCACCTGGCGCTCGGCCCAGCCGGGGAGATAGTCGGGGTTGCGCACGATGGGGAGAAAGTCGGTGTGAAAAACGAC